>VYDA01000331.1:0-12139 GCA_009843665.1 Caldilineaceae bacterium SB0675_bin_29
CCTGTTGAACGAGAAGGGCAGGCCTGTCGATTAGGATCCTGGGTCGATTGGCAGCTTACCGTCTTCCAAACCGGTCTGGGCCAGAGCGCGGCCTGATGGGTGACGAACTGCCGTGGAAGGCAGGTTGCAAGCCAGCAGCAACCTGCCTAAAGGCTGTTCTGGCGCCGGCGCAGTGGGCGAACCTTGAAGGATTTGGCAGGATGGGGCGTAGGTGTGTATTCGATTTTGAGGTCGTATCCCGGCGGGTCCAACTTGATTTCGAAATAGCGAGCGATGGTCAAAAGGGCAACGACGACCTGCACCTCGGCAAAATTCATGCCCAGGCAGCGATGGACGCCCAGCCCAAAGGGGGCAAAAGCGCCCGACTGGCTGTGCTCGGCGCGTCCCGGCGAGAACCGGTCGATATCGAAGCGTTCCGGATTGGGGAAGCAGTGCGGCAGGTGATGCGCCACAGTGTTGCCTACGATGACATTCGCCCCGGCGGGCACGGCATAACCGCCAAACTCAAAGGAGTTAATGACGTGGCGCATGAGCGCAGGGATGACTGGATACATCCGCAGCGTCTCCATGAAGATGCGCTTGGTGACGTCGAGCCGGTGCAGCCCCTCCGCGGCCAATGTGCCTTCATCGAACCAGGCGTCGGCCTCGGCGGTCATGCGTTCGAGCAGGCCAGGATGCTTCAACACCGCGTAGAGCATGAAGGACGCGGTGTTCGCAGAAGTCTCTATCCCCGCAAAGAACGGGCCCAGAACAGCCAGCTGCATGGCCGTCTCAGGAAAGAACTGGGGATCACGCTTATGCAGGTCCAGTAGGTCGTCAATCAGGTCCTGGTCGCTGCGCTCCTCTTCTTCGTGGTGGGCAATCACCGCGGCAAACAGTTCATCCATCCGTTCGCGGGCCCGCTTCAGCCGCGGCAGCCGCAGAAGCAGGCCGGGACGCTGTCTCATCACGTGGACAGAGAGCATGCCGTTGAGAAACGCGATCAGATCGTCGATATAGTCCAGGGCGGAAACGCCGGTCGTGAGGACGGCGATATGCTCGGTTATAATCTTCTGCATGGCGTGCTGGACCACAAACGGCCGGTCCTCCGGCCATTCGGCGATTATGCGCCGGGTGATGTCGACGACCTTATCCAGCCGGTCTTCGACAAACGGGCCGGAGAAACCCCGCCTCTGCACCTTGCGCATCCGGATGTGTTGCTGGCCGTCCATACTCATAAGGGCGTCTTTGGCGCCCATGGCCGCATTGAAGTTCCGCCAGCTCTCGTAGGAGCGCAGGTAGATTCGCCCATGCCTCTGCACGAAGGTATTCCCCTCCGGACCGGCAAGGACGATGAAGCGTTTGTTGAGTGCGCTGATCTGAAATATCGGTCCCAGTTCAAGGTATTGCCGAATAAGAAAGCCGCGTAGGTCTCCCGCCATGTTAAAGACGTTGCCCAGCAAAGGCAGCCCCGCCGCCTCGGGAATCTCGCTGGCCGGACGAACGGATGACGGCGCAGTGGGAGGTTGGGCCTTGATCTTCCGGATTGTCGCCGCAATCTCGCGGCAAATCAGGTCCAGCCCGGAGATGGCGTCAATTCTCTCCCGCACCTGCGCCAGCTCGTCCCGAGACAACATGCTCTCAAACACCCCGCTGGCCGATGCGAGGCTGACGATCACGATGTCCCGGATGTCGGGAATGTCATCACCGAAAAGCGTCCGCATGATGCGGAGCTGTACCTCCTCCGTGGTCTTGTCGTCCCCGGTGCTGTAACGGCGGGCACGCGAAACGTCGGCGGAAAGATAGACCTCGCCGCTGGTTTCGGCTTCCAGGATGCCCCGCCCGACCAATCTGGCCAGGGCCTTCTCGCGGATTTCGTCGCTATGCTCGGCCAGGTGCGTAATCCAGAAGGCGATATCGTGTAGCGTTTCTCCATCCCGCGCCATCTCTGCCAGGATCGGATCCAGCAGGTTGCTTCCCAGCGGCGTCGGGTCGGAGACGGCGAGCATCTCAGGCCGCCAGAGGTCCGTCCTGATCCGCCGTTCCAGCGCAAGGTCCATCAGCGCCGCGCCGGCAAAGGCGACCGCTCGCGAGGGCCGCGGGAATGAATGTCGAATATCGCCGTGATCGGCATCAAGGACCAGCAGCAGAAACTCTTCGACAACTCGCAGTTCGTCGGTAACTTGCGACATCGGCAGCGATTCCCCTTCTCAGATACCTGGCTTCAGATGACACAGGGGACTGGCCAGGCCGTCAGTTTTCCTCGTATCCTTGCAAGATCTCCTGCACCAGTTTGTCAAATTCCGCCTTGGAATAATTGCGGTCAAACTACCTCATGATCAGGTGCGCGATCTCCTCCGCCAGCGTACGCTCGTTGAACTCAGCCGAGCGCAACAAGCGGCGGTACACATCATCCGGCAGTTCAAGCGTTACTGTCCTTTTCATATCGGTGGCCCGTCACGCTCAATGTACAGGCAATTCCGAGTCTGGGGATTAGGTGTAAACCCGGCCGCATCCCCCGTCGGAAGGGAAGCAGGCCGGGCCGGGGTTTCTTGGATGATGGCAAACCTGAACTGCCATGGAGCTGGGCTGTGGTTCACGCCGCCCCGCGATGTTGGGCATATCGAACTGTCGCTGTCGTGGAGTTTATCCAGTCCGAAAAAAGAAGCTGTGGTAGGGACTTTGAAGGACAAGAACCGGTAAATGCTTCTATCTTCAAACAATGTGTTAAAGTATACCCGGATAATGTGATGATAATGTGAAAATCAAGCTCAGAATAGTGTGGCTTTCGTGAAGAATCCTCTGGGCGGCCAGGAGCGATAGGCCAGTACGAAACCCTCCAGGCTCCCCCTGTACTCTGCGCGCCTGGAAACGACTGAAGATCTCAATGAGCCGGTAATCCAGTTTCAGGACCCGCACATGGAAGACGCCAACTATCCTCGAAGGGAATTAGAAGCGCTGCGAGTCCGTCTGACCATGCTCGCAGAAGCAACCCTTCGCATCAACGAGAGCCTTGACTTCGATACCGTCCTGCAAGAGGTCTTGGACAATTCCTGCGCATTGACAGACGCCCGCGTGGGTGTCATTACGATTCTGGACGAGTCGGGGGGCATACCGTTCTTCCTTGCCCACGGGCTGACCTCCACCGAGGCCGAGCAGCTCTGGACGGTACAGGCGGGTAGAGAGGTCTACGAAGAGCTGAGCAAGGATTCGACGCCGCTGCGGCTCAGGGATTTCCAGGGTTTCTCCAGGGGGCTCGGCCTTGACGAAATGGGCCTGCCCCCGTCCGTAAGCCCGATGATGTCCCTGCTGACCACCCCTATACGGCACATGGGCGAGCGTGTGGGCAACATCTTCGTAGGCGAGAAGAAAGGAGGCAAAGAGTTTACCCCTGAAGACGAAGAGACCCTGGTGATGTTTGCTTCGCAGGCTGCGCTCGTCATCGCAAACGCACGCCGCTACCGCGAGGAACGCAAGGCCAGAGCCGACCTCGAGGCGCTGGTCAACACCTCTCCGGTCGGGGTCGTCGTGTTTAACGCCAGAACCGGCGAGCCGGTGTCGATCAACCAGGAAGCGATAAGGATTGTGAGCGACCTCCTTGTGCCGGACCGCTCTGCGGAGGAACTTCTGAACGTGTTGACCGTCCGCCGCGCCGATGGGCGTGAAATTTCGCTGACTGAATTGCCGCTCGCGCATGTACTGAGCGCTAGCACGACGGTGCGCGCCGAGGAGATTGAGATCCTGGCTCCCGACGGACGCAGCGTGACCACCCTGATCAACGCCACACCCATCCACTCCGAGGAAGGCGCGGTCGAGTCGGTCGTCGTCACGCTTCAGGATCTGACGCCGCTGGAAGAGATTGAGAGGATGCGGGCCGGTTTCCTGGGGATGGTCAGCCACGAACTGAGAAGACCCCTGACCTCCATCAAAGGCTCCGCGGCCACCTTGCTGGAGGCTTCATCCGATCTTGCCCCCGCTGAATCGAAACAGTTCCACCGTATCATCAACGAGCAGGCCGATTACATGCGCTCCCTGATCAGCGATCTCCTCGACGTTGCCCATATTGAGATGGGCACGCTCGCAGTCGATCCCCAACCCACAGTCGTGGCCGACATTATTGATGACGCCCGCAACTCATTCCTGAGCGAGGGCGCCCGATCCAACATCCGCATTGACCTCGCCCCAGACCTGCCTCTGGTACTGGCGGAAAAGCGGCGCATCGTTCAGGTCCTGATCAATCTGCTCGCCAATGCCGCCGCCTACTCAAAAGAGTCTTCTACTATCTCCGTGTCCGCAACGCCGGTGGAGTCTCATGTAACCTTTTCGGTGATAGATCAGGGAATAGGCGTTTCGGCAGAACGCCTCCCCAATCTGTTCAGGAAATTCTCCCACTTTAGCGAGAAGGATCGGGAGGCAGATGGTGACAGCAGCGGAACAGGGATGGGTCTGGCCATTTGCAAGGGAATCGTGGAGGCGCATGGCGGGCGAATCTGGGTCGAGAGCGACGGTCCGGATCTGGGCAGCCGCTTCACATTTACCCTGCCGAAGGTGGAAGAGACAGTGGAGCGCGCTGTAGTCGGTCGATCTGTCGACATGCCCCGGATGCCGGATAATCAGACCCGCATCCTGGTGGTCGACGACGATCCGCGCACGTTGCGATATGTACGCGACACACTGACCAAAGCCGGTTTCACCCCACTCGTGACCGGTGACCCGGAAGAGGCGCTCTCCCTGTTTGAAACGGATAGGCCCAAACTCGTTCTCTTGGACTTGATGCTTCCCGGCGATGACGGTATCGAACTGATGAAGCGCTTCCTGGTCATTGCCGAGGTGCCGGTGATCTTTCTGTCCGGATACGACAGGGATGAAACCATCGCCCGCGCATTTGACCTGGGTGCCTCCGACTACGTTGTGAAACCCTTTTCATCAACGGAGCTGTTGGCAAGAATCAGGGCAGCTTTGCGCCGGCAGGAAAGGCCGAAGCAGATCGAGCCATTCGTGGCGGGAGAGTTAATGATCCACTATGGGGAGCGGCGCGTGACTCTGGGAGCAGACGAAGTGCAGCTGACTGCGACTGAGTATCGGTTGCTTTGTGAGCTTGCCGGCAGCGCAGGACATGTGCTCTCACACGACCTCCTGCTCCAACGGATCTGGGGAGCGGAGAGCGTCGGCGACACGCGGCCGCTGCGAACCGTAGTCAAGACTCTCCGTCGCAAACTGCGTGACGACGCCAACAACCCCAACTATATTTTGACTGTGCCGCGCGTCGGCTACCGTATGGCCAAGGCCGCAACCACGGACTAGGGCTCGTTGACGTCTGCCAGAACGTCGAACTTAGGGAGCAACGTGCGGCGGGTCCCCAAAACGGGCCGCGTAACAAAAAATATAATCCCCTACGCCCTTGGTGTTCTTCGCGCCCCTTCGCGTCACTTCGCGGATCGAATGCCTTTGCCTATCACGACATTCAAGCGAGAAACATCCCCAATAGGCCTGCAGGCTTTCCATTCCTGTAGTCCCTGGCCCGTTCGCGTCCCAACGTAGAACGAACGCCCTCGCCCCTGACTACTGCCAACCAGACTGGCCACCGATATCGACGACGGCTGGTTCTGGCTGCTTATCCGCGGGCGCAGGCATCGCCCGACATGTGATTCCGGTTTCGGGACTTCTGAGCGAATTCGCGCCAATTTGAGATATTTTGGCGACATCTCGCCTTTACAATTGACTATGTAAGAGAGAGTTCCCCTCAATGAACAGCCTTTCAGTTCTTGGTTTCCTGTGAACTGCACTGTGCGGGGTTAACGGTTTTTTTTGAGCCGTGAAGTAAGGATGAACGCCCCCTGCAATGGCAGGAGCAAGCGAAGACGGCCGAGTAGAGTGAGGCGCAGGCGGCGAATCAATACAGTTGCATGACACCCTGTGATGTCCTTCGCGGCGCGCAGACGCGGCTCTGTCAGATGGACAGGAAGAAAGATAAAATCGGACGCAGCGCTCAGCAAGAAAATCTTGTCTGCTTGGGTTCATTGTGAGAGTGAACAGTGAGTCACCTGATATTGATCGTTGAAGATGACACAACCATCGCCAACTGGTTGCGGGTATTCTTGGAGGAAGAGGGATTTACGGTCGAAGTTGCCCATGACGGCAGAACGGGTCTCAACCTTGCACGCAGTCTTGCCCCTGATCTGATTGTGCTTGATCTGATGCTCCCTCTCCTCGACGGCATGGAACTCTGTCGTATTCTGCGCCGCGAATCGGATGTCCCGATCATCATGCTCACAGCCAGGGCAGGGCTGGCAGACCGTACCCGCGGCCTGGATACCGGCGCCGACGACTATGTCGTCAAACCCTTCGATCCCGAGGAGGTTGTCGCACGCGCCAAAGCGGTCTTGCGCCGCGTCCACGACAAGGTTCAGCAGCGGTTGAGCCACGGCCGCATCACGATCGATGAAACAACACGCCGCGTCACGGTTGACGAAAAGCCGGTCAATCTGAGCCGGACATTGTACCTGCTGCTCGCGACTTTCATGCGTCATCCGAACCAGGTACTTACACGGGACCAACTGATCGCCCTCGCCTTCGATGACGATTTTGACGCCTATGACCGCTCCATCGACAACCACATTTTCCGTCTGCGCAAACAGATTGCCGCAGATGGGTTCCAGCCAATACAGACCGTCTATGGGTCCGGCTACCGACTTGTAACCAAGGATGAGTGATGTCGTTATACTGGCGTTTTCTGGGGGCCTTTGTCCTGTTGATTCTGTTCGCCGTTTCGCTCAGTGTCGGCATCGGATACTATGCGACGCTGGACCGGCTGGACACATTTGGCGGCGAACTCAGCGGCAAAGTGGCCAATCTCGTCGCCCGGAAGCTGGGCCAGTCCTACACGTACTCCGACGGCTGGGAGACGCTGGTCGTCAAGGTGTCCGACGCAGGCGCGGGGCTTCCAGACAGTCATAGCCGGGAAGAAGTGCGACTCATCGAAGGCATTGTGCAAGAGACGGTGCAAAGGGAGGTGCGAGGGGAGCACTATGTGCTGTTCCACAAGAGGACCGGCGAAGACAAGATCCGCGTATTCCTCGACGTCAGCGACGGCTATGAGCTGTACGACGATCTCTCCGATCTGTTTCAGGGCCAGGCCGCGCCCGAGTTGAATGGACAGGTCTCTGGTGAGCAAGCTGTCAATGTATCCGGCGACAGCGCTCGCCGGGCGGTGGGGTACGCCATTCTGGACTTCTATCAGGAGTTCGGCGCAACCGAATCGCGCAATTTTGTCCGAGACCTGCTTTACACCACGGTCATGGGCGGACTGTTGACCGTCGTCGTTGCCCTATTACTGGCGGCCTGGCTCTCCAAACGCATCTCCACCCCCGTTACCGCCTTGACCCAGGCCTTCCGCACCGTTGCGCAACGCGGGGATACCGCCCTGCTGCCGGTTACTTCCTCTGACGAGGTGGGGCAGATGAGCAGCGCTTTCAACAAGATGACGACCGCCCTGCAGACGCAACGTGACCTGCGCAACCGTCTGCTCAACGATGTTTCCCACGAGCTGAGCACGCCCCTGAGCATCATCCGTCTCGAGGCCCACGCCCTGCGCAAGGGCCTGCAGTCCCCGTCACACGCCGCCGACCGCATTGTTCAGGAGGTCGATATGCTGGGCAACCTCGTGCGCGATCTGGGCTGGCTCGCCGAAACCGAGTCGGACGAACTGCAGCTCACCGTTGAACCCTGCTCCATCGATCAACTGCTCACCGCTGAACTGGCGCGCTGGCAGCAACAGGCAGAGATGGACCGGATCACGCTCTCGCTGCAGCTACCCCCTGACCTGCCGGACCTCAACCTGGACCCGATGCGCATGAGCCAGGCGCTCGGCAATGTGATAGACAACGCCCTCCGGCATACGCAGGCCGGTGGACAGGTTGAGGTTGCCGCCACCCTCGAAGCGGGGCGGCAGCTCACGATTCTGGTAACCGACGACGGCGCCGGGATCAGCTCCGCCGATCTGCCCCACGTTGTGGACCGCTTCTACCGCGCCGACCGGTCTCGCAGCCGCCATACGGGCGGCGCAGGCCTGGGACTGGCCATTACGCGCGCAGTCGTCGAAGCGCACGGCGGCACAGTTTCCGTTTCCAGCGAAGGCCTTGGCCGCGGCACAACCGTGCGCATCGATCTCCCGCTGCAGGAGTAAGGAGACAAATCATGTTCAAAGGGACTCTGCTCGCCGGGCTCGTTCTTCTTGTCGCGGCCTGCACAGCTGCACCGGCTGCACCTTCCATTGCAACAAGATCGGTGCAGGAGTCAAGATTACTGGCTGTGTTGGAACGGGAGCAAGGGTCAACACCGTTGGCCGTGACCGGAGCGGCGCAGGGGCAGGCAGCGCTGGCCGTGTCCGCAGAGCCGGCTGACTGTCCCGGCAGCTATCTCAGGATGCTGCCCGGGCAGAGTGCATTCGACCCCATTGCAGACGACATACCGGCCTATATCGACATTACCGGCGCGGCGTCCAGCCTGGAAGACGAAACGCTGACGGCAGTCTTCCATCTGCGGGAGATCCCCGAAGAGATGGAGTTCAACCGCGAAGGTGTCAAGGACCTTCACTCCGAATACATGTGGACGGTTGAAATCTTCGTGGAGAACGGCGCGGCGTCCGAGTCTGAACAGATCGAATACATGCTGGGCGCGGTTTACTCCGCCAGAAGGGTCCTGGCAGACACGTCGGCCGCCACGCGTCCTTTCCAGGAGGCTGTGCGCAGCACCTTGTGGAAAGCCAAACACGATCATGAACAGGACGTGACCTTTTTGATAAACGTACCCGTCCACGTCCGCATGCTCGTCTCGCACGAAGAGGACACGCTCACGCTCATCAGCGAGGTCCCGGGCATCACATCCGAGTCGACCCTCCTGTTCTCGACCTATGACATTCTGCTCGGTCAGGACGGCGTCTCCTGCCCTCCCGGTTGATTCGGCCCGCCCGGCCCGCGTCCATGCGTCGGACAGGGCGGCCGGTTCGACGAAGACCCAATGTTGCTTTCATTCCCCTGGGAGAATTCACCATGTTTAAGAATCTAATGGTCGCCGCACTCGCACTTCTCACCGCCGCCTGCGTACCCATACCGGCACAGCCGCCGGCAGCATCGGAACAGCCAGAGATGTCAGAGTCCCCCGCGACATCGGAGCCGGCGCACACATCAGAAGAGTCGCTTGGACCAAGAATAATACCCGCGATAGAAAACCTCGCCGACTGCCCCGATAGAGATGAGATCAGCCCCATAGGCGTCCAAACTGTCTCTGTCGTTGATTATCTTGAAGTGCTGCCCGGACAGAGCGCCAATGACCCTGTCGCAAACAACATACCGTCTTACGTTGATATGACCAGGGTGGAATCCAATTTGGATGGTGAGGTCCTGACGGCTGTCTTCCATCTGCGGGAGATTCCCGAGAAATTGGAGGTCAACAGAAAAGGTGTCGACCATATGAGCCCTGAATATATGTGGATGATTCACATCGACGCCGATGGCGTGGACGAATCCGAGTTTGAACGATACGAGTACACGTTTGGAGCCTTTTCCAACCTCAACCCGGGGCGTGCATACCCACAGACCACATCCCGCCTGTTTGAAGATGAGATTCAGATCATTTTGTGGGAGCACCAGCGTGATCACTTTATAGACGTGTCCGTTGATCCTCAACTGATCGTCTCCCACGATGACAACACGCTCACGCTCGTCAGCGAGGTACCGGGCATCACCTCCGAATCAGCTCTTATGTTCTTAACCTTTGACACCCTGCTCGGACACGATGGTGTCTCATGCCAGCCTGGTTAGTGCAGACCATGCCGCCTGCCCTCCATCCGTCACGGAGGGCGACGGGATTCACGGTCTTCCTTCCAGGCTGCGATTGAGAAAATAATGAGACTGAATATCAGTTCTCTCACAACGCAACTCAGGCAGAGACCAGCCGTGGGGGAACATGTAGGAAGAAATCGTTGCCGCATCGACGCGCGACACTGTTGCAAAGACAACCCGCCCTGCTTTTCAGAGCCCGCGATCATCTGCACGGATCCGACACTGTATTCCGTCGCTCGCAAGTTCAGGTGTTAATCAGAAAACGAGTCCGCAATGAGAACCGTATTCTACGCACTCGCTCTAACCCTGCTGCTCACCGCATGCGCCAGTGTGCCGGCAGAGATGCTCCACCTCGTGCCCACCCCTGAACCGAACTTAACGTACATGCCGTACATACTGAATCCCAACCGTTATTTTCAGATGTATCACGAGGACGGGGAACCGATGTCTCTTCTCAGCGCAGACCAAATGGAAAACGATCTCTGGCTGCGTGTGTGGGCAAGGTCAGCCATAAGACAGGATGGCGCACGAGAGGTGGTGGAAACACTCCCATCATGGGTGAGTGAAGGCTTTCTGATGGCGGTATACATGGAGCTTTTCTTGCAGCTGCGCCATGCATGCACCGAGAGCGCAGAGAGAATCGCTGAACTGATCGACGAATCCGTTGAAGAGGTCGGACGCATCGGCCATGTGGAGCTGCCAGTCTTGGCAACCACGCAGTCTCTTGGCTTGTACTACGGACATCTTTCCGAGCAGAGGGGAGGGTTGTTAGCCTGCTGGGATTATGCAGACGAGTTCGATTATGCAAGCAACATGATAACCTGGTGTTTTGCTGAAAACGAGTGCGTTAACCAACCGTAACGGGACAGTTCCCTTGTTGCCACGTTTTTTCGACAGGTTCGTGAGATGTTTGGCGTCGGCCGCTATCTCGATCTGAACATTGGAAGCCACTGGTGTCGGGGTTGGGAACCCTACATATCCTGGGAGAACGAACAATGAAATTCAAGAACTGCGTCCACTTTCTTCTGGCAATCCTACTGCTGATCTCAGGGTCAACCCCTGTTCTCGCGCAAACGCCCGATCAGTGCGGTTCGGAAGAAACGATCAGGCCCGGCGAAAGGGTAATCGATGACATCTGGGACGTGCCGGCCCCGCATATCGACATTACCGAGGTCGAAACTTCCCTGGCGGGCCAGAGATTGACGGTTGTCTTCCATCTCAGGAACCTGCCGGAGACCTTGACGTTCAATCGAACGGAGCTTGAGCAGGGCACAATGGAGTATGCATGGGAGGTCGAAATCGACGTCGACGACGACCCCAGCACCGGTCCCGGCGGGTTCGATATGCTGCTGTCTGCCTACCATGTTACGGACAGGTCACGCAAAGGGACTGTCGCAGACGTGCCCGCGCCAATCGGGGCGATGGTGGAGGCCCGTCTCTGGGATATTGAGCCCGATGGCTCCATCAGCACTGTAATACTCACCATTGAAAATCGCTCCAGCGGCTCCAGCAGAATTGTTGGGGACGGCGACACAACAGTTCATGTCGAGGGGGACACGATAACGATCGCTGACGTCGTTCCCGGCATCACATCCGCATCGCGGCTGGCGTTTAAGGCTTATGATATGCAGTTCCCCGGATGGGCCGATCAGATAGGGTGCCATGACCCGTCCAAGAAGAGTGCGGGGTCCTTGGAGTGCAGTTCCGATGCGGTCCTGATAAGGCCGGGGCAGACCGCAACTGACGAGGTCTCTGATGTGTCTGCCGCGTATCTGGACATTGTCGAAGCCAGCACCTCCCTTGCGGGCGAAACCCTGACCGTTGCTTTTCGTTTCAGGGATATTCCGGAGACGCTGACGTTCAACCGTACAGGCACATTGGAAAACCGTAAGGAGTACAGCTGGGGTGTGTCGATCGATGTGGACAACGACCGGAGAACTGGCGACGGCGGGTTTGATTACCTTCTGTCCGCGCATCACATCGTGTGGCCTGCGCGTGCGGGGGACAACACGGAGGCGCCCATAGAGGAGGTGGCAAAGGCCGATGTTTGGAAGATGAAACCAGGGGGGATCATCGAGGGGCTAAGCGATGCCAGCCTCGAGGCGTCGCCAGTGACGGACATGATGATTCTCAGCGGCCGGATTCCTGGAATTACGCCTGACTCGCGTCTCTCGTTCATGACGTTCAAGCATCTGAGCGAGTCCGATGAACTCGGGTGCCAGGAACCGCCGGTCATCCTCACATCCTCCAGCCAGTGTGATATCGACGGAACGATTACCCCGGGGGAAAGCGTCATCGATGACGTCTCGGACACCCTG
>VYDA01000331.1:12149-13750 GCA_009843665.1 Caldilineaceae bacterium SB0675_bin_29
ACACCCTGCCCGCGCATGTGGATGTGACGGAGATCCGTACCTTCCTTTCGGAGGAGACGCTGACGGTCGTGTTTCATCTCAGAGACGTTCCAGAGACGCTTACGTTCGACAGAACCGGCGTGCCCGAAAATGAAATTGAGTACAATTGGGAGGTGTCGGTCAATGTGGACGGCGACGGGGAAACAGGCCCTCAAGGATTCGAATACATCCTGTCATCGATGTACGTCCCTTCCCACTGGTCCAGCGGCCGCAACCGAAGTGTTGCTATCACAACGGACAGTGTACAAACCAATACTTGGCATCTGAAGTCAGCGGACGGGGCATTCCCCTTTATCGCATTTCTCGAATGGGCGCGCATCAAGGTGTCGGCGGAAGAGGACACGATAACGCTTTCAGGGGAGATCCCCGGGATCACGGCGGATTCACAGCTTGCATTCGGAGTGTATGACTATCTGGGTGGTGCCGAGGATGTCGGTTGTCTGACTCCGTTTGGGTCGGCCGGCTCCCCCTCATAGTTCGTCGGACGGGTCCTCAGCGACATCGGGTCAGCCCGTATACGATGATGTTCCCGACGACCTGGTTGGTCACATTGATATTCGTGATGTCACGACAGCGCTGGACGGTGAGACCTTAAGCGTCACTTTTGAGCTCAGGGATGTTCCGGAGACGCTGACCTTCGCCAGAACAGGGGTGCCGGAGGATGCCCTGGAATACAGTTGGGAGGTGTTGATTGACGTTGACAACGACCCGGCGACGGGCAGCGGCGGGTTCGATTACATGCTGTCGGCAGGCTACTTCGTGCCTCGCATTGCTCACGACTTTAATGCGGTGGCAGAGATAACCCATCCGGGTTTCGTCAAAGCCAGACTTTGGGGGCTGGACCGGGCGAGGTTCAGGGTTCTGGCAGAGGCCGATATCGAGGTCAATGTCTCTGTCGACGACAACACGATAACTCTCACTGGAGAGATCCCCGGGATCACGGCAGAGTCGCGGCTCAAATTCCGGGCGTATGACTTCTTTGGCGGTTCCGTCGAGACGAGCAGCCATGTTCCGTTGATTACAGGTCAGGCCGGCGACAGCGCACCCGAATCCCTTGCGCCCATCTCCGTACCTGAGCGTGTTGTGATCCCGCCACGATATGCCCAACATTTGAACTCCCTGACATTCCTTGATGGCGTACCCGCCATCCTCATGAACCACCAGGGCGAGCCCGTCACGGCCTTGGACGTAGACCAGATGAAATCAGACAGATGGTTGCAGCTTTGGGCGATGTCCGCCATGGAGGATGACGGCTCCCTGGAGTTCGCACATTCGATTGCAAATACACAGAGTGTCGCCTTGCCCGCTCATAACATTGCCGTAATCTACATGAATGCATTCGCCGCCGCTGAACAGCACTGCACCGAAAACCGGGAAGAACTGGAGGCATTGATTCAGACGTCGGCGAGCCAGGCATCCGACCTGCCCAACATTCAATTTCCCTATCTGACGGTCGTTCACGAACTCGCCACGCGCTTGACGCAGATGGACGAAACACAGAATGTCGGCAGTTGTCTTGACTACCTGGCGTCCCTGTCGGACATTCCTAAAGTGGGCTCATT
>VYDA01000379.1:0-10385 GCA_009843665.1 Caldilineaceae bacterium SB0675_bin_29
TAGCGACGTAAGGGACTCGACCGGGCTATTTCAGTCAGTCTGAGGGATTTATGACCGTTAGAAAGGTTCCTGCAGTCGATTGGCACGTTCAACCAGCAGACCGCCAGCTATTCACAACGGGCGTTTCGGTCAAATCGATGACATTCCGACCTGCGCGTAGAGGATTTCAGGGCAACCGCCGTACCCTTGACAACAGCAAGCAGCGTTGTTACTATCCTTGACACTTACCAGATGCGAACCAACCGAGGCCAAGAGGCAAATCGTCGGAGATGCAGTAGGGCGCGAGCCGCCAGCCGTTCTGAGTCAGGTGCAGGTATGGCTGTTGAGAGGGGGGTCAGCGTCCCAAGCCAGGGTCTTCAGTGACGAGCAATACGAGACCAACAGGAGGCGATTGCAAGATGTTAGACAGCACAGGTCAGCCCACATCCACTTCTTCGACGACCGGGCCACTGGTTTCGACAGTACTGGCTCTAGTTGGTCTTCTGGCAATACTCTCATTTACTTCAAGATTGGAAGACTATGAATTCTTAGGCTTTCTGGTGCCGTACGAGAACGCCATCTCAGTAGTCATAGTCGCCTTCCTGGGGCATGTCGCAGTCCAGTCCGGAACAAAGTGGGTGTACACAATCTCCCAAAGGCGGACGTCGGAAGACGTTGCCCGAACGCTTCGGGTCATTGCACGTCTGTTGGGATATGGGCTGATTTTCTCATTCCTGGTTTCCGTGGTGACTGACAACGCAGTTGCAGCGTTGACGATGGGAAGTTTTGCGGGTTTGGTCGCCGGCTTTGCCTCACAGACCGTCATGGGGCATACCGTGGCCGGGGTCTTCCTGGCGATATTCCGGCCTGTAGGACTGGGCGAAAACGTTACCATCGGCAGAGAAACCGGGGTCGTGGTCGATATCACGCTGATGCACATTGTGTTGGACTCAGAGGAAAAGCGAGTGCTGATACCGAGTTCAACCGTTGTCGGCTCAATCTTGATCAAAAACAAACCGAAAGAGTGACTGGGTACTCGCACTGAAGATCTGGCGAGAGTATAGAGGATCCAGTTTTCTTCTCGGTCAGCTTGGGTGCATATGCCGCAAACGCCTTACCGGACATCATTTTCTTAGTCTCAGTGTATGACGCGACATACATCGCAGAAGACGCCAATCTGACCCGCGTTTCGCCAACTCGCGACAGCAGGATTACCTCAAGAGTCTCAACTCCAGCTCCGCCTCACACTGTACCAGTCCCTTCGAGTTAGCCAATAGCAACTGATTGTGTGCCGCGCCGTCAAACTCTTTTCTCTATTGGGGTGTGAGACTATTCTCCTCCAGGGCTGTTGCACAGTCTTCCCGTCCAATCTGTCGATCCTGTGCACGACAGTGATTGACAGTGCAGAATCAGGGCTATACAATTCAAGTCAAAGATTGGACACCTCGTAGAAGTCAATCAAGTTGAACGAGAAAATCCAGTTCAAGTTTCCCATAGCCGAAAGTGGAGGTAGTTCTCCCAATGGATGTTTCAAAAACAGTTGCCTCCCAGTTCCACGCCGCCCTGTCGATGATGGAGCAGACTGTCAGTTCCTGCCCCGAGGAACTGTGGAACGTTCCAGGACAGGCCAATCCCTTCTGGCGCGTGGCGTACCATGCGCTCTTCTACGTGGACCTCTACATGCAACCCTCGGAAGACGAAATGACCTTGTGGGAAAATGCAAGAGACGGGTACCAATTCCTCGGTCCGACGCCGTGGCCTCCTCATGAGCAACCCCAGGCTGATCAACCATACAGCCCCGAAGAGATTCTGGCCTACATTGAACATCTGCGCTCGTTCGTTGCCCGCACTTTACCCACGGTCGAGCTGAGCGCTCCGTCCGGATTCCACTGGCTGCCGTTCGACAAGCTGGAACTGCAGATCTACAATATTCGCCATCTGCAGCAGCACGTAGGCGACCTGAGTACTATCCTATTGACGCAAGCAGATCGTGAAATCGACTGGGTAAGCATGGGCTGAGGAGGGCCGACCGTGTAGCCCATACGTTAGCTTCCTACCCGGACCGCCGCCAAACACTTGCCACAGCATACAGGAGAGTTTCTATGCACCTGTCAATGCACAATTGGATGCGTGCAGAACCGATCGATGTAACCGTCAAAAGGTTGGCCCGCTACGGTTACAAGAGCATCGAGTTAAGCGGTGAGCCTGATGTATTCGATACAAAGGAACTACGCAAGCTGATGGCAGAGTACGGAATCGCTTGCTGGGGAGCTGTCTCACTGATGTTTGAGGGACGGGACCTGATCCACGCCGACGAAACTGTGCGCGCCAGTTCGATCAGTTATCTCAACGATTGCATCACGATGGCGAAGGAGTTGGAAGGCTATGAGATGACAATCGTGCCTTCTCAAGTCGGCAAGGTCGCGCCGATGGATACGCCTGAACAGGAGTGGGCGTGGGCTGTCGAAAGCTTGAAAGAGGTCTATGACCATGCGCAGAAGGAAGGCATACGCATTGCGCTGGAGCCGCTCAATCGCTTCGAGACTAACTTTCTCAATCGAACCGACCAAGCCATGCTCCTGGCCGAGGAGGTCGGTCCGGACTGCGGTGTCTGCATCGACACGTTTCACCTGAACATAGAAGAAGCCGACATGATCGAGGCGATAAAGAGTTCGAAGGCACGCCTGGTCGATTTTCATGTGGCCGACAACAACCGCATGGCCTGCGGCATGGGTGCGCTCAATTGGCCGTTGATAGTGGGTACGTTGAAAGAGATCGGTTACGACGGCGCGCTGACTGTTGAGTTCGTGGCGCCGCTTGATCGCACACCGGCAAACCCATACCAAAATGCAGTCGCGGCCGCGGAGCAGGAACTGACTGCGGAGCAGCTGCAGTTCATCCAGGACCACGGCAGTGGCGTTCTTTCGGAAGAGTTCTACAGCTGGCTGGTGGAGGAAACGGCCAAGACACTGCTGCCCCTGATCTGAGAGACGTTCGCTCCGGGTATACGGCCTCTAAAGAGCGATTCGCCTTCCCTCGCGCGCAGAACGATACGCCCCAAGTACCATCTCGACTGATTTGCGCCCCTCCTCGGCGCTTACGTGCTCGTCGCTCAGGCCCCTAACGTAGTCGATAAAGGGCCGCGGCACTGCCGCGATCCGCTCACCCTGGGTAGCAGGGATCGGCAGATCAAACGACTGCCACTCGGTGTCACCCTGTCTAATCATCCGCAAAGGGGAAGCGCCATTAGGGCGCGGCGCCGACGTGGACGGTGCGTCACCGTAGTCCTGAATAATCGTGCCTTCCGCCCCGTAAATCTCGGTCGTGTTAACACCGGCGACCGTCGTGGAGCCGTTAAAAAGCGTGCCCAAAACGCCGCTTTCGAAGCGGAACAGGGCGATACCGTTGTCGTCCGGGGCAACGCTTGTTACGAAGTTGTCGATTTCGGCCATAACCCGCTTGGCCGGGCCGAAGGTCCAGTAGAACCAGTCGGCGGCATGGATGGCGTCGTCGAAAAACATCCCCACATTGGAGACCGGGTCGACGTGCCAGCGGGTGGGCCCGGTAAAGAAGCCCTCGTTATTGAGTACGCCGATACAGTGCCTGCGCCGTACGACCGCGATTTCGCCGACAGCCTTAGCGTCGACCAACTCCTTGATTTTGCGGTTAACCGGGTCCTGCCTCATCTGGAAGGCGACGCTGAATTTGACACCGGTGCGGCGAACGACCTCAATGATCCGGTCACAGTCATCGAGTGTCGTCGCCAGCGGTTTCTGACAGAGGATCGCCTTGCCAGCCTCTGCGGCCTGCTCCACGAACTTGGCATGGCGGTTCGTTTCGGTAGCGACTATTACCGCGTCGATACCTGGATCGGAAGTGACGGCCTGGGAGTCAGCGCGGTACTCCATGCCGAACGCGGCGGCGGCCTCGCGACCGCGCTCCTCATTGTCGTCCCAACAAGCAACCAACTCCGCATCATCGAAGTCCTGCATCATGCGGCAGTAGGCGTTGCTGTGTCCGTGGGCGTGGCTCAAGACGCCGATTCGTACTTTATCCATGTGAAACCTCGGGTCTACTTTGTGGGGAGTCGGTGGGGCTAAGCTTTCAATCCGCCGGCGGTCAGACCACGCACATAGTGTCTCATGCCGAAGGAGAATAGAACGATCAGGGGAATGGATGCCAGGATGTAACCGGCCATCTGTGGACCGAGATCGGTGACGCCGATCTCGGAAGTGAACTGGGTCAGGGCCACGGCCACGACCTGCTTCTTAGGGCTGGAGATGACCACCAGCGGCCACATAAACTGGTTGTATGTGGTGACGAGCCTGACGACAGCCACCGTTACCAAGATCGGCGCTGAAAGGGGCACTGCGATCTGAGCGAAACTCTGCAGTTCGCTGGCGCCGTCGATGCGCGCCGCGTCAAAGAACTCCTCTGGCAAAGTGGCGAAGAAGCTGCGGCACAGAAGGAGGGCAAAGACCTGGCCCCCCGAAGTCCATGGCAATATGAGTGCCCAATAGGTATTCTCCAGGCCCATGTTAAGGATGAGTACGTAGGCCGGAATGAGCGTCAGAATCGGCGGGATCATCAGAAGGGCGAGGATTCCCGTATAGATTAGCTCTTTGCCGGGAAAGCGGTGGCGCGCGAAGACATATCCGCTGAGGCTGGCGAGCACGACGGTCGCCGCCGTCGAACTTCCGGAAGTAAGGATCGAATTCAGAACTGCACGCCAGATGGCCAGCGAGCCCAAAGCAAAGTTTTCCCAGCGATAGGGATCGGGCATTGACCAGAATCGCCCGTAGATCTGACCATTGTCCTTTAGCGAGAGAGCTACCAGATAGACGATGGGGATGAAGGTGACAATAAGAAGGACGAGCAATACCGAATAGAGCAAGAGTTGACCGCCGGTCAACCGCAGAATCGCGAAGATAGAGCCGGAGGTAAGTATAGGCTGTTCTGACGTTCCACCACTCTCGCCGCGCACGACGACCGTCGCTGCCCCCTCTGGTCCTTGACCGTCTCGCACCGTAGCCATATCAGGCCTCGTACTCGGTCGAAGAACTGACGAAGCGCATATTCACAATTGTGCCAGCCAGGATAATGAAGAACAGAATCATACCAATCGCTGAGGCTATACCCATGCGATCCATGCGCATCGCCTTGTAGTAAAGTTCAAGCGCAGGCGTGTAGGTAGACGCCCCAGGTCCGCCGCCGGTGGTCAGGAAGACGAGCTCGAATGTCTGGACTGCGTTGATGAAATTGAGGATGAGGAGCAGCTTGACCTGGCCCATGAGAAGGGGCAGGTCGATGCTCCAGAAGCGCCTCCATGTGCTGGCGCCGTCGACGAGACTGGCGTCGATGATTTCGTTGGAGATGGAGATGAGGCCGCCGTAAAAGATCAACAGCGCGAAGGCGTTAACCCAGGGAACGCCGATGAAGATGATTGAACCGAGCGCAACGCTGGCGTCACCGTACCAGACGCGAGTGAGCTCTTCCAGACCCACCAGCTTGAGGCTCTCGTTGAGGAGGCCGATGGCGGGATCGTAGATGTTGTTCCAGACTAAGATCTCTACCACCGCGGGCAGTACGATTGGCACGACAAATAACGTGCGAAACCAATATTGGGAAAATCTGTTGCGCAGGTTGAAGATGAATTCCGCCACCAGAAGCGGCATGGTCATCGTCTTTGCGATCGAGACAACGACCAGGATAGCCGCATTGCGGAAGCCGGAGAGGAAGAAGCGATTCTCCATTAGTGATTGAAAATTCGCTAAACCCACCCATTCAGTTCGTACGCCAGGGCTCCACTCAGTGAATGCGTGATACAGGCCTGAAAAGGCGGGATAGTAGTTGAAGGTCAGGAGCAGCGCGAGAGTCGGCAGGATCAGGATATAGGAGAGACGGGCACTCCACATCGTCTGCACAACTCCGAGGGGTCCGGCTGCACTGCGTTGCCAGACCTGCTGTCCGGCAACTGTATTGCGCGCCGCCCAGACCGCCGCCAGGACGAGTAAAGCGATGAGGCCAAGAACGGTGAAAATCAGTCGCTGGCGCTGAGCAGACGAACGGGCCGCGCTGCTTAAAGCCGCTTTTCGATCGTAGGTCTTAACCGCGCCAGAGACCGTGCCTATGGAAAGGCGATTGCCATCACCGGCGAGGCCCACGCTGAGGACCTCGGACTCGTGTCGAAAACGGTGGGTGAGCACGCCATGTCCGTCCAGCAGATACGCGGTACCGTCCTCCGAGCCAACCAGGGCGTTGGACCCGTCACTGGCCAGCGAAACACTGTTGACGGATTCCTCCGCCCGAAATCGCCAAATCTGTTTTCCGTTTGCCCCATTCAACAAAATGGCCGAACCATCTCCCGAGCCTGCCAGGATTCTGGCGCCGTTCGGTGTAACAGAAACCGACTCCACGTTGTAATCGAGCCACATCCGCAGCAGGTCTCTCCCTTCACGGCTGTAGATCGTGATAAGGCCGTCGTCGGAGCCCACAACAACACGAGCCTTTTCGGCACTCCCGTAGATGTCGACAGCTCGAACACCGATGCCCAGCTCCTCGTGCCACAGCAGGTTGCCCATGTTGTCGAAAACATAGACCGTCAGGTCATCGGAAGTAGCAGCGACGAGTGATCCGTCACTGGCTACAGCGGCGTTGTTCATTGGCCGGCCAGCTTTGTATTTCCACAGTACGTTTTTCTCACGATCGAGCAGATAGACAAAGCGATCCTCAGAGGCAACCGCCAGCCACTGACCATCCGGCGAAATGTCGACGCCGAGGATGCTGTTTTCGGCCTCAAACCGCCACAGCAGTTCACCGGCCGCGTCGAACAGACTGAGAGAATTGTCTCGGCTGCCAACGGCAATTAACGTCCCGTCTCCGGAAACGGCAATGGCCTGGACGCGACTGGCCGCGTCGTGCTCCCAAATCTGACCATCCGGTGACTGCGCGGCGATTGGCAATGCGTTCGCCAGCATGAATGCCGCGGCCAGAATGAGCGCGCCAGCGGCACGCCTGAACCGCACCGTGAAACACTCTAAGTGCAAACCAGACAAGCCGCTCCCTCGCGAGAGCGGCTTGCTTGATCTATTGAGATGGGATCGTCTCTTGTTTGACGCGCGATGCGTATGCAAACTCATAGACGGTCGTTCGTAGTGGCTGAATCGTCCTCGTCCACCTTGTGGGGCAGGCGCTGACCCATCCTTTAGTAGGGGCCGGCAGCGACCCAGCCCGGCGGGCGCTTCTCGGGACTGTCCAGATCCTCGTGTGTCAGGTTGAGGTACTCAAGCAGGCCGTCAAAGTTGTCCTCGAGCAGAGCCTGGTAGCTTTCCGCAAACTGTTCGGCCGTTATCTTGCCCTCGAAGAACTCCTGCACCATGATCGACCACTCGCGCTTCGTCTCCTCGTACTTAAAGAAGCCGCGCGCTACTGCATCACCGGGTGCGCCGGGCTTTTCATAGTTGCCTACGAAAACGCTCTGGGCGAAAACTTCCTCCCACTCGCCTGGAAGCGATACGTTCCGGATCAGCGGCGGACCTGCAATGCCACCTTGCAGGTTTTCGGGATCCAGCTTGTTTTCCAGGAAGATCTGCATGCCCTGCGGGCTGGTCCAGAACATGACAAAGTCAACTTCCAGGTCGTTCTGAACGCGGTCCTTTACAGGCAGCGCCAAGTAGCCCTGTGTCAACTCATTGGCGCGTGCAGTTCCCTGTACACAAGGGCCTTCGATGTTGGGAAAGGCGAAGCGGCCGTACTCAAACTCGACCGCGGCGGCCGAGTCTTCTTCCGTTACTTCAGCCTTACCGCCGTATTCGCCCTGGGCGAGGGCGCGAATGTCCTTCGGCAGGCTGGTGTAGATGCCGCCATGCACCATGCGCATGGCCGCCTTTTGCGTCAGGAAGAGCGGATAGGCATCGGCCATGCCGGTCCAGCCTTCGGGCACGAATCCGTTTGCCGTCTGGAAGACGCGTCCGATATTCGTCATCATCTCGACTGTGCATTCGTTGTTAAAGTTGATTGAGCCGTCGCGCAAGGCGGCCAGATGGCGGGCGATGTTGACGGAGACGCGGTCCGGATCGTCATTGCGCACGTCCGTGGGATCGTATGTCCACACATCGTCAATGCCCTCGCGGAAGCACCAGTCCCCTTCCTGGCACTGAATGATCTCCAGTTCGTCGCGGTGATACTGGTCCATCGCCGAACGCATTAGCCAGGGCATGCGGCCGCCGCCCCAGATCTGTTCGGTAGTGCCTTCCATGGCGATGGGAATGACGCCCGAATCTCGCAGCATTTCGTTCCACCCGACAAACTGGTCCCAAGTCGGCTGCGGAGGTACATCGGTGATACCGGCCTGTTCAAAGAGGGCTTTGTTGTAGAGCCAGAAGGTCTGGACCGACATGTAGGGCATAGTGAACATCTGGCCGGTATTGGGATCACGTACCAGATTCAGCCCCCACGTTTCAAAGCTGTTCTCCCACTTCTCGCCGGTGTAGGGGTTCTCTTTGTTGAGGTATGGGCCCCAGTCTATCAGCCGCCCTTCCTGAGCGAATTCGCGCAGATGGGGTGACTCGATGATCGACACACGCGGCACTTCTGAGGTGAACTGCGTGCGAATCCACTGCAGATAGGCATCGACGCCTGGCGCCTTCAGTTCAATCAGGACGTTCACATCCGGATGCAACTCCATATAGGCATCGGCAATGGCCTGGTAGGTCTGGACGTCGTTGGAGGCGATACTGACGACGATTTCACCGCTCAGCGCCATCGTCTCTTCTTCTGTCTCCTCGATTTCGACCACTTCATCGTCCGCCGCAGCTTCTTCTGCAGCCGGGGCTTCTTCAGCCGCCGTCCCGCCGTCTGCGGGTGCACCGCAAGCCGCAACGAGGACAAGTGACATCAGAAGAACCAGGCCGAGGATTGTTCTGTAATGTTTCATCGATTTCTTCCTTTCGTTCTGTCTGGACTGCATGGGAGATACCGCTAATCTTGCTCGGCAAATGGGAAAGTGCCTGCGTAACCCAGTGTATCAAGGGTAAACTGGGGATTGCTGACGAACTTGATGTCGGGGAACATGGGATTCTGCTGGTAGTGAAGCACGATATTTGCGCGGATCTCGTCTTCCGGATCCGGGCCTAGTTTGGCACCCTGGTGGGGAATGTGACTGTAGAAGACGACTGCATCTCCTGCCATCGGGTGCAGATGCTCCAGCTCCTGGTCGTCGCACCAGCGCTGGAAGGGGTCGTTCCGATCTTCTGTGTAGTGCAGGAAAGGAATCAACTCTTCCGGAACCGGGCGATCCAGATAGTTCTTGACGAATGTAAGGCGCGCACGCCCAGGTGTGTTGTCGGTCAGATAGAAGGTCGAATTGACGCAAAGGCCGCGGGTGGGACTCTGTGCCTCCGCTTTCTCCTCCTGATAGTAGTAGTCGTAGAAGTCCATATGCCACTCCTGCAAATAGGCTGCAGGATTGACGTGAGCGCGCAGGCTGCGCAACTGGCACTGCTTACCCATAATGGCATGCAGGAATGGGGCAACGCTTTCGTGTCCCACAAGCTCACCAGCCAACTCCGGCTCCAGGACAAGCAACTTCTCGAAGGCAACGTTGCCCACTCCGTTACTTATTTCATAAGCGCCGCGGTCGTAAAGTGCGTATAGGACCGTCTTCCACTGTTCTACTCGTTCCGGAGAAAGTGCACTGGGAATGAGAATGTAGCCGTCGCGATTGAGCTTCTCAAGGCGCTCTTGAGTCTCTACGGATTTCTTCACTGCAACTCCTATCTCCCCATCCAGGCACTCAAAGTTGCCAGATTTTTTGCGGTGGATCGTCGGGACATATCCCTGAGACTCACCGCATTTTCTGCAACCCACAGAATCCTCAGACGGCCGGGACTTCCTCCGCTTTTCCACTTTGGTGAGAACGGATTGCCGCTTCAATGATTTCCTGTACGGCCAGCCCCTCGCGGCCAGAAGCCTCGATTTGCTCCCTCGGTACGCCGTCGTCCACCTGCTCTATCCAGCGATTGATGCGGTTGGTGAATGTAGCGTCGAACCCGCTGAGACCGCCCATGATGCTGTTGCGCACGACGGTCAGTTCTTCGTTCTGGCGGGGGTAGAGGGTCAACTCCTGATAGAGATTGTCGAGAACAAAGCGGCCGGCCGTGCCCATTACCTCACACCGTTCCAGATTATGCCTTGGGTTGGTGTCGTAACTTCCTGTCAAATGTCCAACCACCCCGTTAGCGAACTCCAGGTTTACCTGAGCATTCGAGTAGCAGACGCGGCCCGGGGCCTGATTGAAGAAGGCGTGAACACGCTTCACGTCACCACAGAAGTAGCGCATGATGTCGAGGCTGTGAGGGTGCAGTGCCCGAATGTGAAACCAGGGCGAGGTGTCGTTAGGATTGCCG
>VYDA01000379.1:10395-13603 GCA_009843665.1 Caldilineaceae bacterium SB0675_bin_29
TCCACATTGTCATGTTCATCAGCAGAAGATCGCCCAACCTACCTTCCTCGACCCAATGCTTGGCCTTAGCTGCGGGCGGCACGAAACGATGGTTGAGGTTGATGCCGAAGTAGAGGCCGGTCTCATCGGCCCTGGCAGCCATTTTGCGGGCATGATCTATGTTGTTTGAGATCGGTTTTTCGCATAATACGTGCAGCCCTGCATCGAAGCACTGCATAACCGGCTCGTAGTGATGACCGCCGTTTTCTGGTCCCGCGGTGGTGACACTGACGGCGTCCAACTCGACCGTTTCGAGCAGCTCTGAGACACTGTAGTAGGCTGGTACGGCAAAGCGCTCTGCGGCCGCGTCTGCTATGCTCTTGTCCATGTCACATACGGCAGCAAGGTGCGCGCGTTCGCTGGCCTGGTAGACACCGGCATGTGTACGGCCGATGTTCCCCATTCCAATAATTGCTACGTTCAGCACGGAGCATCCTCCTCAAAGTGGAGTATATTCGTATAGTCGGTGTGCGGCGGGAGGGTAAACAGGAATGACGGGAATGCTAGCATAGCCGGTAAGAAGTGTCAATCGGCGCCGAGCTGGATTCCGGGGGAATCGTACCCTAAGCGCGGGGGCTCAAATGACTCACAGGAGCCAACTTTACCTTACTCAGGCAGCACTACGATATCTTGCACAAAACCGATACATGTGTCAGGTATTCAGCTCGCATTTTGTCGCGTGAAGTCTACAAATGTCGCGCCAGAACGTCTCTTTGGGGGGAGATTTCTCTGTATCAGTTTTGCAAATCTATACTCACCGACCCTTTCGAAGTATGGGCAGATTCAATCCTAGCCAATCCCAGACTTTCAATGGCACTCCTACGCCTTTAGATTTCTATCGGCGAGAAAGACGTCTCTATCACGAAGATACTCTTCAAGCAATGCGTCCACGAATTCGGACACTATCAATCTCAGACAGTTCATTACAACCAAGTTGGAAAGTGAGTACCGACCGGCAGTAAGGATGATCAGCGCTGGGCTGATTCCGAGACCGGTACCTCCCAACCGGCTATCATTGAGCGAATCGTTCGTCCAGTTTCTCCTCATAGGGCTTGGAGCGATGGAAGATGAGGGGGTTCTGCCGGTCGTCGTCGAGCAGGTCGCCAATCTCGTAGCTGGCGAACTGTTCATCATTGAGGATGTTCTGTATGCCGTTGAAGGTGCAGCCGTCGGGCATGAATCCGCAGGTCATGGCCCGCCGCCAGCCCGGGGTCATGTTGGCGCCGGCGCCGTGGGCGATGAGTCCGTTGTGAAAGGAGGCGGAACCGGCCTTCATCTCGGCGGGGGACGCCATGATGTCCTTCCACTGCGGGTAGACGCGGAAGATGTCGCCGATGTTTTCGCCGATGCCGGCGTTGTCGTAAGTGGCTGTCTTGTGGCTGCCGGGCAGGAAGTAGAGGCAGCCGTTCTCCAGCGTGGCGTCGTCGAGAGCGACCCAGAGACTGAGCGTCTTACGGGACGAGTAGGACCAGTACGGATTGTCGAGATGCCAGCCGGTGGGGTTGGCCCACGGCTGCTTGATCAACGCCTGGTCATGCCAGATGCGTACGCCTTCCACCCCGGCCAAATCTGAGGCCATCCTGCCCAGACGGGGGTCCAGAATCAGCCGACGAACGTCCAGACTGTCCTGCCACAGGTTGATACGCTGAACAAAGACGTAGTCGTAGTAAGTTTCTTCCTGGTCTTCGTCCACTTCCTGATTGAACATCTTCTGCTTTCCACGTTGACGCACGGCCCCGTCAACCGCCTGCCGCCAGGTCTCCAATTCCTCTGGCGTGAGGAAGTCGTGAAGGACCACGAACCCGTTTTGCCGATAGGAGTCGATCTGGTCCTGGGTCAAATCTGTGTTCATACTGTTCTCCCTCGTGGCGCAGGCGTTGTATCCGGGTTTCTTGTCGGCGGGCCTTACTGTGCGCCGGTGTTGAAAGAGTAGGGCCGACACAGGGGTGCCGGCCCTAACTACACTTATTCTACCACAAATCCAGCTCTGCCGTATCGCCTATTCCGCCGGGCCTAGCTGTCCGGTCAGAATCTGAATTACGACGAAGGAGTCGGCGTAAGGGCTGTTGACGTAGATCGGGTCGCCTTCGGGCAGCCAACCACTGGCAAAGCGGCTGGGCACCGGGTTGTTGCCGTAGCGCTCCCACAGAGGAATCTGCGGCAGCAGTTCGTTATAGGCCATGGCGATCTTGTCGAGCGCAGCAATCTGCATGGCGGCGTCACCACCTGAGCCGGCCTCCTTGGTCAGCGCCCACAAGTCTACATCGCCAACGCTGTCGGTGCTGACGTTCAGGTCGAAGGACATGCCGGGCAGTTCGATGCTACCGGCGCCCGACGCGCCTACGCCCGTGGCGGCGGCGTTGTGCGTGCTGAAGTCATTCTCATAGGAGAAGGACGGGTGCGGATTGCCCGCGCCCCAGCCGCGAATCGCGAGCTGGAACTTGCCTTCATTTACGTCGATCGGATGCTGCTGGAAGTTCACGCCGCGGAAGCTGGTCTGGAATCCGAATGCTGTCAACTGTTCGGCCACGTTCTCAGCCGCGGCAGACCAGTCGGCGTACTCTGCCGGTGCGGTCAGTTCCCACTCCATGCGGGCGCCGGTGTCGTCAACCCAGACACCGTCGTCGGCGCGGGTGAAACCGATGTCGAGCAACATCTGCTCGGCTTTTTCCACATCCTGGCTGTACGGATCCAAGCTGGCGCGCGCATCGTCACTCAGCCACAGGGGCGTAATGTTGTCAGAGAAGCCGCACATGCACTCCTGCGCCACGCCCGATTCGGCCAGCGAGATATAAGCGTTCTCTTCAAAGTTAATGGCGTAAGCCAGGGCCTGACGCACTTCTTTTACGTTGAAGGGATAGATGGTGTGGTTGAAATAGAGTGCCGGGCCGCCGTAGATCGGGGCGCGGATGATGCGGTAGCCCAGAGAGATGAACTCGCGCTCTGTGGCTGGCGGGAAGCCGTGCGTAGCGTAGTCGACGTCGCCAGAAAGGACGAGCGGCGTAACCACCGGCGTCTCACCGTTATAGTTGAGCATGCGGTCGAAGCGCACGGTGTCGGCCCAGTAGGAGGTCTCGACCTTGTTGAGAATCATCTGGGACTCGGTGATGCTGGCAGGGTCGATCGCGTACGGCCCCAAGACGACCATTTCGTCCGGGCGCAATTCGTT
>VYDA01000240.1:0-4407 GCA_009843665.1 Caldilineaceae bacterium SB0675_bin_29
CCAGTGTGCGCCATCGTCCGCACGTTCAATCGCATTTCACCATCGCGCGGGATGATCACCTTAGTGCGCAACACCCCCTCGCGCCCCCACGTCTTCAAGGAGCAAAAACCGTCCAACCGCATCTCGTACAGCATCGGGCTCCGATAACCGCTGCCATACGGCCACTCCGTCTCCTTGTCGACGCGGGCCGCATGACCGCCGTAATCGCCGATGACGAAGAAGAGAAGCCTGTCGTCCTGCGTACGCAGCATCTCCTTACCGTAAGCCGACCCGCCCCCAACCTGCCCATAGTCGCGCACCCCAATAAACGGCTCGCGCTTCGTACGGTACCAGTACAGCCCGTTATAGCTGTAAGCCAGCTGCGTATCCATACGCCCGAAATACTTGATCTGCGGCCAGTCGCTGCTGAGGCTCACCTCCTCGAAGCGGTCACTGGTCATGATGTTGAGCAGCCCGATATAGAAGTCCTCGTAAGGCCGCGGCGGCATATCGTACAGTTCCGTCCCCACTCGGTCCAGCGCATCTGGCTGCATGATCGTAACCGGCCGCGTAAACTGCGTGAAATCAGCTGTCGTCGACATTGCAATGCGGCGGTCACCGTAGACCGGACGCACAAAAAGCTGGTAGAGCTCGGCCTCCCGGTTCCACAGAATATCTCCCGCAATGTCCGAACCCGGATCCAGCCACGGCCCTGAACGATCTACCGTAAAACGCACTCCGTCATCCGAGAACCCGCCCCAGGTAAGGTGCCGCGGCACATCCAGCACCGCCGACGCATACCCCCGCTCCGCCAGCGGCGTCCCCGCCAGCGAATGTACTGCGTGCGCCCAGATCGGCGCGCCGTCCTGGTCGACGACAACATCGTCAAAGCTGCGCCAAGCCGGGCCAGACGTAGGATTGTAGACAGGGTTGGGCCAGTTACAAGGGTCGTCGGACAGCAGTCGGAACTGAAACTCGCCTGCACTGATCCCCGGCGTGCGGTCGCGGCTCTCGCGACCCGGAAATGCGATCAAGTACAGAGCGTATTTGCCCAGCCTCTCATCGTAGAAGGCAGTGGGGTAGCCTCCATAACCGTCCCAGCCGGCCGGGTAGAACTCTTTGAAGATCTCCTTCACAAAGGTCGGCTTACCCCAAACGCGCTCCAGACAGTCGCGACGTTCCAGCATCCAATCGTCGAAGAACCATATGCCTCTCATGGCTGGCCTGCTTCCCGAATGCGAAAGCTGTAAAGTTCCGCATCCTGCAGGTGAAAACGCAGCCGCAAGGGCTGCCCGATCGGAAGGCGCGCGTCCCCGCCCCAGCGCACGGACTGGCGTACGCCGTCGGTATCGATCGCCTGGCAGTCCTCGCGAGTGAATCCGGGCAGAGGCTCGCCAGCGGCCGACAGCACCTCCACCGCCAGGCTGCCCTCACCGGCATCCACATTGACCTCCAGCCCCTCGCCCGAAAGCTGCAGCGGCACCGTCTCCACCACACCGCCGAAATGCCCGGCGTCCAGCGAGACGAATCCGTCCAACCGCCATTTCGCCAGCCCAATCGAGATCGTCTTCGGCGGCATCGGACCCCCGTGCATCGTACTGACCGCCGTATAGTAGTGCCAGATCTCGTCACCGCGTATCAGCGGGCGGTCCGCCGAGCAAAGAATACAACCGGCGTCAAAGCTGCCTCGCTCCCCGCGCGGGATGACGGGCGACCGGTCTTCGTAGCGCTGCCAATTGTATCCATCCCGGCTATGGACGAGCTGGGCCGCAATCGGGCCGTCCCACGGCGCCTGGTCGATCTCGGCCCCGGACTCGGATATCACTGCCGGCGCGTGCAAACCTTTGCTACCATCGGCAGCAACCGATTCTGGCATCCCGGACTCGCCGCGGGCGTCCTTTATCACGTCAAACACAGGCAGAAACCCCAGAAACTGGCCCCCATATACAAAGCCCGACATGCCGTAGAACTCGGTCCGTTGCCCCGCGTCCAGACACCACGCGTCATCCAGCTCGTCCGGAACCAGACACACGTCATGGCTGGTCCACGTCGTAAAGTCCCGGCTCGTAGCCACGGCCACCAGCCGCCGCACGTGCCCGCGCACCTCTCCCCACAGGCGGTGGAAGGCGAAGTATTCGCCGCTGCGCGGGTGGCGGGTAACAGTGACCGACTCCAGGATTTCGTCGCGCATTAGAATCGGGTTGACATCGTACTCACGCCAGTTCAGGCCGTCAGCCGAATGTGCGATCCAGTAGCCGGAGGCATCCTGGTCCCAGTTCCAGGCGGCCATCTTGAAACGATATTCAGGAAGGGCGTCAGCGTCGATGATTACAGTGGGGCTGTGTTTGTCGAAGAAGAGGATGTTGTTGTCACGCGAGCCATCGAATTCATGCCGGCCCAGGCTGGGCTTCTCCCAGAGGACGCCGTCCGCAGACTCGGCATAGAGGACGATGTCTCCCGTCCGTCCGCGCAGGCCGGGCGCACGCGGTTGCTGCCCCTGCCCCAAACGCGTGATATACCACATGCGAAAGAGCTGGGCGTCGTCATCGTAGTGTACGCTGCCATAGATGTATACGCGCCGCCCCTCCCACGGCCGGTCCGGCCGCAGGACCGGCTGTTCCAGCTTGCGCGCTGGGTGCAGCGTGCGCACGACCCCGTGCTTAGCGCCGATTACTGTGTCATCGACGAAAAGCTGAGGCTCCGAACCGATTTCAAGCGCGTCTTCGGTTGTCTGCACAGAGCTAGTCCCTCGGCAATGGGTTCGGGTTTGTTTGGTATCGTTTAGCGGGGACTAATGCTGTCATCACGCCAGGTGACAGGCCACCCAGTGTCCCGGCTGCACCTCGCGCAGTTCCGGCGATTCAACCTGGCAGCGCTCCTCGGCGATGGGGCAGCGCGGGTGGAAGCGGCAACCCGACGGCGGGTTGACCGCGCTCGACACTTCACCTTCCAGGATGATGCGCTGGTGTTTACGCGCCAGCCTCGGGTCCGTCCACGGAACCGCACTCAGCAGCGCCTGCGTATACGGGTGAAGCGGCGCATCGTAGATCTCCAGTCCCTGGGCAAGTTCCACGATCAGCCCCAGATACATCACCGCGATGCGGTCGCTGATATGGCGCACCACCCGCAAATCATGCGCGATGAACAGGTAGGTCAGATCCATCTCGTCCTGAAGGTCCTGCAGCAGGTTGAGGATCTGCGCCTGGATCGAGACGTCGAGGGAGGAGACAGGCTCATCGAGGACAACGAAATCAGGGTCAACCGCCAGGGCGCGGGCAATGCCGATGCGCTGGCGCTGGCCGCCGCTGAATTCATGGGGATAGCGATTGTTAAAGTAAGGATTCAACCCGACGCGTTCCATCAGCTCCTGTACGCGTTCTCTGGCTTCCTCCCGCGTCTGGCAAAGCTTATGGATCATCAGCGGCTCGGCGATCGCCTTGCCGATCGTCATGCGCGGGTCGAGCGAGGCGTACGGATCCTGGAAGATAATCTGCATGCCGTTTCTGAACCGGCGCAGCTCCTTTTCACTCAACTGGCAAAGATCAGTGCCCCCAAAATGAACGGAGCCGGACGTGGCCCGCATCAGCTGCAGAATGGTCCGCCCCGTCGTCGTCTTGCCGCATCCGCTCTCACCAACCAGGCCCAGCGTCTTGCCGCGCCAAATGTCGAAGCTCACCCCGTCAACCGCCCGCACCACGTCCGCAGGGCGCAGCAGGCTCCGACGCGGCATGCGAAAATGCTTGACCAGTTCGCGCACGCTCAATAGGGGCTGTTCATCCATGCTTCGCTCCCAAGACCCCGTCTTGATTCATGGCGCGACCTCCGCTCCAGTACCAGATGCCCGCACGCTATACCGAATACGCACTACGCATTACTCCACACGCAGCGGCATCACCTTCCAGCACGCCGCCTGCGACTCGCCGTATTGCTCCAACACCGGCTCCTCCTCCCGGCAGCGGTCGTCGGCCAGCGGGCAACGGGGCCAGAACTTGCACCCGGTCGGCAGACTGGCCAGGTCGGGTGGCAACCCGCTGATCGAGAACAGGCGATCCCCGGGCTTACTGTCCAGCGAAGGAACCGAACCAAGCAACCCTTGCGTATAGGGATGCCGGGGATTCAGCAACACGTCATCAACAGGCCCTATCTCTACCATGCGGCCCGCGTACATCACCGCAACGCGGTCGCAGCTGCCGGCCACGATCCCCATGTCGTGGGTAATGAAGAGAGCCGTCATGCCGGCCTCCTGCGCCAGCTGCTTGATCAGGTCCAGGATCTGCGCCTGCACCGTCACGTCCAGCGCCGTGGTCGGCTCGTCTGCCAGCAGCAGACGCGGCTCGCACGAAAAGGCGATCGCGATCATCACCCGCTGGCGCATGCCGCCGCTGAATTGGTGAATGTAATTGTCAAATCGAGCCCGCGGCGAAGGAA
>VYDA01000240.1:4417-13530 GCA_009843665.1 Caldilineaceae bacterium SB0675_bin_29
GTGCTGCACTCCAGCAGGTTCTTCCCTTCGAACTCGATCTCCCCAGCCACCGCGCGGCCGTTTCCCGGCAGCAAACCCATAATTGACAGCGCCGTCATCGTCTTGCCGCAGCCGCTCTCACCCACCAGGCCCAATACCTCCCCTTCGTAGAGGTCCAGCGACAGCCCGTCAACAGCTCGGACGGTACCCTGTTTGGTCTCGAACTGGGTGTGCAACGCTTTGATTTGAAGTAGGGGTATCCCATCCCTTTCGGTGCCGTCTGTCAACGGAATCTCTGGCTTGAGACTGCTGTCCGTAACCATCGCTTCAGCGTCGCCTTTGCTCCGGGTTGAGCGCGTCGTTCAGCCCGTCCCCCAGGAAGTTGAAGCCGAGCACCACGATCGCAAGTACAATCCCCGGCATCAGAACCAGGTGTGGACTGAAGCGCCACTGTCCCAGGCTGTCGCTGATCATCTCCCCCCAGCTTGCGCCCGGAGGCTGAATGCCGACGCCCAGAAAGCTCAGCGACGCCTCCGACAACATCGCGCCGCCAAAACCGACCGTAATCGAAACGATCAGCGGCCCCAGGCTGTTGGGGACCAGGTGGTTGAGGATAATGGTCCAGTTCGACGCGCCCAAAGCCCGCTCGGCCTCGATAAACTCCTTTTCGCGCAGCGAAAGGATCTGCCCCCGCACCAGCCGCGCCTTCCCATACCACTGTACCAATGTCAGTGCGCCGAAGATCACCAGATAGTCCAGGTAGACGCGGTTCGACTCGGACAGCGTCCACCCGTACTGCTCCTGCATTTGGAGCTGCAATTCGAGCACTTTTTCGCGAAAGACGACACTGATGAAGGCGGCCAGCAGAATATCGGGGAACGCCATCGTGATATCGGCCATGCGCATGACGGTGGCGTCAACCCAGCCGCCCAGAAATGCGCCGGCCGCGCCCAGCACTACGCCCAGAACAGTCGTGCCTATCGTAACGATCAGCCCCACCAGAAAAGCCGTGCGCGCGCCATGGAGTATGCGTGTCAACATATCGCGGCCTAGGCCGTCTGTCCCCAGCCAGTGGTCAAGGCTTGGTCCCTCGTTAATTCTGAAGAGATTCTGTTGGGTGTAGTCATACGGAGACAGCCAGGGTCCGAAGATGGAAACGAAGACGAGCAGGAAGGCGACGAAAACTCCGAAAATGGCCAGCCGGTTGCGCATCAGCTGCTCCAGGGCATCCTGCCACAGGCTGCGCTGCTCTGGCATGGCAAACAACTCGTGCTGTCTGTTGGCCTCGGCGGTCACTCTGATAACCTCAAGAAATGTTTGGATTCTGACATTTTCGTAAAGCAGGCTGTCGCGCGTCGCCTGAAACTGGTCAACGTCACAATTCGAGGAATTTCAGGTCCCACTGCGAATACTATGATATCCCCTCCGCGTTCAATTGTAGGTGACACGCGGATCCAGCCCACCATACAACAGATCGGTCAGCAGGTTGACCGTCACGATAATCAATGACTGAAACAGGACGACGCCCATAAACACAGCATGATCGCCCGACAAGAGTGTCTGAATCGCCAGCTTGCCAATGCCGGGAATGTTGAAAATCTGCTCGACAAAGAGACTGCCCGTCAGCAGACCGCTTGTGATCAGGCCCATTGAGGTCAATACTGGAATCATCGCCGTGCGCAGCATATGTCGCGTCACCACCAGCCGCTCCGGCATGCCCTTGGCGCGAGCAGTACGAACAAAGTCCTTGCCCAGCACCTCCACGATGCCCGCTCGCGTTTGTCGCACGATTACAAGCATCGGGCCGAACGCCAGCACAATGGCCGGCAGAATTGCCTGACGCGAGAACATGCCGTCCCATCCCCCGACAGTTTTAAATACGGGAATCTTGAGAACAAATACAATCAGAAGGACCGGCCCAATCACATAGGCCGGGATCGAACTGGCGATGATCGAACTGGTAACGATCGTGTAATCGACGGCTGTGTTTTGCTTGACGGCCGCTAGAACGCCAAGCAAAATGGCGAAAGTTACAAGGAAAACCAGCGCCCAAAACGATAACTGCGCGGTGATCCCAAGACGGCCAACCACCATCTCCCGCACACCCGTGCTCGTGCCGGAGAAACCGGCGCCCCGACCCTCACCGACCGCCCTGTCGCTGGCCACGCCGCCAAGTGAGGACAGCGACTGGCCCCAATTGCCCCCAAACATCGCCCCCATATAGTCAAGAAACTGAATCACGAATGGCCGGTCCAGGCCAAGTGCCTTCTTGACCTCGGCATACCGCGCTTCGTCCTCCCATTCCTCTCCCAGCACTGCGCGCACAGGATCGATGGGGCCATAATAACCCAACGTAAACGTGATCAACATCACCACGACCATGATCGGCACCAGTGCCGCCAGCCTGCGCACAGTGTATAGAAACATGCCGTCGTCCAGAAAGAAAGCGAACTACGAAAAATCTGGAACGGGGAGAGAGAGGTTTCCGCATCTCTCTCCCCTGTACTCTCTTCTCATGCAATTTCACATCACGTCACCGCCAACCGCGCTAACGCGCCGCGATGAAGAGATGCTCCGGATTGCGTACTCCGTGGTCCAGGCTGCCGAATAGCGAGTTCCAATCGCTAACCCACGGCTTGACCAGCATGTAGGCCGGCTCGGTGAAGTGGCCGATGCTGTACACGTCGGCGAAGAACTGACGCCCCGCTTCCTGATACATCGGTATCGCCTCGGCCAGGTCCATCGTTGAGTCAGCAGTCATGCACAGCTCTTCAGCCTCCGGTGGACCCCACGATTCCGCACGCGAACGGTTGTACGTCCCGATAGGCGAAGCGTTCTCGCATACCGCCGAAAGACCCGGGTAGCGAGCTGCATATGAGCGACGCACGATCTGATACAGCTCCGGATTGGCCAGGAACACGTCGCGCGAGCGCTCGATGATAACTTCGATCCCAAGGTTCTGCTTCCAGTACTGCTGCATCGCCTGCGCGATCCGCGTCAGATGGCCGACCTGGCCGCCAAATCCGGCCTCTCCAACGTGCATCCGAATCTGCGGTATGTTTTCGGCCGAACCATAGCTGGATTCGGCGAGCAGCTGGCGGGCCAGTTCAGGGTCATAGCTGGGCGTATGGCACTCGCCATCAATGAATCCCGGCCAGCCCATAGGAATCAGCTGGCAGGCTGGCTGCCACATCCCCCGCAGCAATGTATCCGCGATCACCTTGAAATCGACCGCATGTGCCAGCGCCTGCCGCACCTTGGTATCATCCATCGGTGGAAGATCGCGGGCAATGTAGAAGCTGCGGCTCACTTCGTACTGGAATGGGAACATCTCCGCGCTCGTGGCGCGGCCCGGCTCCAGCAACTCCGCGGCCTCCAGAGGTCCATATTTCTCCGAGACGTCGTACTCGTCATTCTCATACGCGATCAGCGCCGTCTGCGGATCCGAATAATACTTGAGGATTACCTTCTCTAGAATCGGTGCATCCCCGCGCCAGTTGGGATTGGGGACGAGCTCGAACGAATCCGGCTCGGAAGGCCCGACCCACATCGGCTCCGTCGCGATCATGAACGGCCCCGTGGCGCCATGGCCGACGAACCAAGGCGTCTCATCTTCAGCCGGCGGTCTGTAATGGGATGTCTCTGCCATCAGGAAACGGTGCGGCAGCGAGAGGATTGCGGCAAAATCGCGGAACGGCTGCGTCAACTCGATCTGTACCGTCAGATCGTCAATGACCGTGATGCCCTCCAGCTCTGTAGCCGGATTCTCCTCCGCCCGCATTGCGTCGTAGCCCTTGATGAAGCGGGCGTAGGTCGTGCCGCGCGAGCCGGTGTTGGGCGAAGCGTGAAGTTCAATCGACTTCTTCACGTCCTCCGCCGTAAACGGTTCACCGTCTGCAGCCACGATCCCTTCCTTCACCGTGATCGTCCAGACCGTCTCATCCTCGCTGGCCGTGAATCCCTCCGCCAGCCGGCCCTCCAGCGTTCCGTCCTCATTCATCCAGAAGAGCGTCTCAAAGGCCATGTTGAGCATGCCCGAAACCGCGTATCCGCCTGAGGTCTCGAACGGATAAGGATAGCGCTGGCCGTAGTAGGTGCCCCAGCGCAGAACCTGTTCGTCCGCCCTGGCCGTGTCCGCCGCCAGCGCCGGCCGTTCACGCCATACCGGCGACCACGGCATATACGAGGTCGTTTCAGACATCTGGGCCTCTGCTGCTGGCCCCGCCGGGGCGCCTGCAGGCGGCGCACATGCCGCGCTCACTGCCAGCGCCAAAAGAACGATTAGACCTATCAGAAATTTGGATTTTCGGAATGCCTTCATTTTGACTGTTCTCCTTGACAGTTTCGACTTCGCGCCCGCCAGGGGCACACAATCTGAACTCTGCACAGCAAACGAATGCTCCGTCAACGCCAGGATCTTTTCTCTACCCCACCCCCTCATCGAATTCGATATCCGCAGCCGCTGAATGGCTGCTACGCCTTGAGACTGAGCGCAATGATCGCCCTTATGCTGGCGCCGTCCGGCAACCTGCCGCTCAGACGCAACCAGTTGCCAAAATGCACTACTTTGCAGAAGGCAACCTCCTCCTCGCCGAGCGCAACGCTTGTCCCCTCATCACACCAACGAATCCCATCCGGCGAAATCTGGACATGCAGCGAAATGCCCTCAAGGTTTCCTTCGCGTTCCAATATCCGCACGAAGAAGATCGCTTCACCCGCCCAGCCGCATTCATATGGCTCCGTGGCGAAGTCGCCCCTCAATTCCTCACTGCGCTCGACAATGGCTGTGTAACTCTCGCGCAGCATCGCTACCACTCTCCCGAAAGAAGGACCGAGTCGACGTAGAGGAATGCCCTCTTATCGACGTCGGTTTCAACCCAAAATGCGACATTGAGCATACAGTCCAGATTAGGCATTGCAGGGATCATCATGGGCCCGACATCGGTGACATCGTGGACGCGATCGTTGCACTGCAGATGCGTGATCTGCCGGCTGGCAAGGTCCAGGTCCATGCGGAGATAATACCAGTTGAATTTGGTGGCGACCTCATTGTAGCACAATATCTGGCCTGAGTCAGGCACGTTTTCCCAGCCTGTCGGCGCCAGGTGAAAGTGGGAAACCGTCTCAGCCCTGCCGCCAATATCATGAAAAGGTTCCCGCTCCCTCTTGAACTGCCAGCTCCGCACCGGTTCGCCCTCCAGAGCATTCAGATAGCGCCAGTGCGGCATCCACCGATACGCCTCATCCTGCAGGTCGAACAGCACGCCCACCGCCCGCACGTCGTCCACCGACAGCTGCAGTTCGCTCGCCTCCGGCTTGAACGTAAAGTACGCCTCCAGCCGCACCGGCCCCCGGTGTCGCCACGTTACCCGCTTAATCGAGACACTGATGTCCCCCGCCCGCGCCCGCGTAGCCAGCTTCATCGAATACGTGCCCTGCATTGCCCCGTGCGTCCCCGTATCCCAGTGCGTACCGCTGCTCAGCATCGGCGGCCGCATATCCGCGTACTGGGGCAGCATGCTGTCCAAACTGTCCTCGAAGTTCCCGATCAGCTCAACCCATCCCCGCAGGCCCCGGTTGAAATCGTCGTGATAGATAATGCGCGGCAGCGGATCAAACCGGCTCAGCATTGGATCCGCGTTCAGTATCGCTCTTGCTTGGTCTGCCATTGAAATCCTTTCCTTGGTCGTACCGCTATTTGAATCCCAGCTCCACCAGCTTACCCACCATGCCCTGGATACGCTGACTGTCGCTGTACAAAAACGCATCTTCGTACACTCGCGCCGACTGTGTATACTGCATGTTCTTCACGTGTTCCAGGTTTCCCTGGTAGACCCGCTTCAGAAACTCGATGTCCTTCTCTCTTGAAGGCTGCGCACCGAAATTCATCGTAAACATGCGCCGCCCCGTCCTGCCCCCGAACGCGGAATGCCACAGATTCTGGTTAAAGAAGACAACGTCGCCCGGCTCCGATTCGAGCGGAAAGCAAGGAATGTCGCGACCGGCAGCGCCAAACACCGTCTCGTCCGGACTGTGCCGCTGCTGCCTGAGCGGGTCGAGCGCGGCGTGAAGCGGCAGCTGGTGCGATCCGGGGATCACCCGCAGGCAGCCGGTATCCTCTGTCACCGTATCCAGGTAGAGGGCGACCTTTATGCGCCCGTAGTCTAGAACCGAGCCGTCCGGGTGCCAGCCGGTGTCGCCCACGTAAAGGTTGCCGTCCGACCCGATCCACACGAATCCGGTGCCGAGCAGCTGTTCGAGCGGCCCGTAGATACGATCATCCTCGACCAGCGCGCTCAGCAGCGGCCTCTTCTCAATGAAGCCCAGTACCGCCTGCCGCTTTTCCCCGTCGAACGGCTTCCCCTGCCGGTCCTCCGTCAGCACCTCATCGAACGCCTCGCCGATTTCCTCCATCTCGTTCGCCGAGAAACATTGTCGCCGGACGACAAAGCCGAATGTCTCAAAATGGGCGATCTGTTCCGCAGTTAACATCTGGTGCCATTCCTTCCTGCTGCGCGGCAGCGTCTTTTCTCAGTTACTGAATCGACCGCGGGCAAACTCTTGACCCTAAAGTGGAACCGCGTCATCCGACGGAATCGGATGGCTCCGTCGGTAGGTCATTCTTCACTGCAAATTGAACATGCGAGCGGCGTTTCCACCCAGAATCAGCGCCTTTTCCTCTTCCGAAAGAAACGCACAATGCACGCTGATGTAGTCGATCGCCTGTTTGTATGTACACCAGGAGCCGGAGCAGTAGGGCATGTCCGTCCCCCACATCAGCTTGTGAACGCCGATCTCCTCGCGCAGCTCCCTGATCTTTTCCTGCGCGCCGGGGAACGGGTATTCCGGCCAGAACGCACAGAACAACACCTCGACGTGCATGTTCGGCCGCTTGAGCAGCCTCATCAGCTTATCGGGTATCTCATAGCGCTTCTCGCCGCGCCGCATGCTGAACGTATCGATGCCATGCGTGAGCAACGCGGGGATATCGGGATGTGCCTCAGTCCATCGGTCCAGTTCCGCTACGTGTTCCATAAACCCGCCAAGACGATCGCGCTGTCGGCTGTGCAGATACCACCACACGGGGATCCCGAGCTCCCGCACCTTCTCCCATAACGGCTCGAACTTGGCGTCGTCCAGGTGGTCGGCGTAGTTGCTCAGCGCGAATGGCTCGACGCTGAAGTAGAGTCCCATGAGACCGTGTTCGCACACAGCCTGCTCCAGCCGTTCAAGTTCCGCCGGCTTGTCCGCCTCCCATTCCCGCACCTGCGCCAGCCCAATGAAGCGGTTGGGAAAGCGCCGCATCTGTTCGCCATAGTACTCGTTCAGCGCACCGTAAATATGGTCGTGCTGCAGAACCCCCATGTCCACGCCTACCAGGTCCATCTCCCCGATCATGCGCTCGGGCGGCGCCTCACAGTTGATCAGGCTTGGCGGATAGGCCTGTGTGTAGTAATCGACGCCGTCAACCGTGATCTCCGCGCGGCCAAAATCGGCCATGCGAAAACTGACCTCCGGCATCTCGTTGATGTCGTCCGAGTCCCACTGCAGGAACGGCTCGGGCACCGGCTCGTCATCGGCTTTGCGTCGGAAGCGGCTGCTGTCGCGCATGTGACACTGCCAGAACTTCATCCGCAGCGGCTGCAGCGGGTCCTCCTCAACGGTTGCTCTGCCGAGCGGCGGAAAGATGTGAAAATGCGCGTCGATGATCACAGTTGTTTTCCCTATCCTGATTTCTTGGAAGGTACGGGCCGGAAATCGCTAGCCCTTCATTCCGCTCACGACCACACCCTGGATGAAGTGCCGCTGCGCAAAGAAGAAGACCATGACGGGCGGTAAGGCGATCAGCGTTGAAACCGCCATAATCGCCACCCACGGGACGTAGTGCATCGATCCCGCGCCGTGCGCAGTCTGTACCCAGGTCGTCAGGGCGACGGCCAACGGCTGTGTCTCGAAACGGTTCAGATAGATAAGCGGCTCAAAGAAGGAGTTCCACTGGCTCATAAAAGTAAAGATTGCCATTGTGCCCAGCGCCGGTTTCGACAGTGGCAGGATGATGCGCCAGAAAACCGAAAACGTGCCGCAACCATCAATGCGAGCCGCATCATCGTAGTCCAGTGGAATCGTCAGAAAGAACTGCCGCAGCAGAAAAATGTAGAAGGCGCCGCCCCCAAAGAAACTGGGCACAATGAGAGGCTTGAACGAGTCCAGCCACTTCAGTTCCCGAAACAGTAGATACTGTGGGATCAGCGTCACGTGCGAGGGAATCATCATCGTGCTCAGCACCAGGATGAAGAGCGCGGTGCGCCCGGGAAAGCGCACACGCGCGAAACCGTAGGCAACCAGGCTCGCGCTCAGCACCGTCCCCACCATCACCCACACAACGATGATCATCGTGTTTATGGTGGAACGAACGAAGGGGAATTCGGTCAGCCCCATTACGTAGTTGCTCCATTGGACCGGATTGGGGATGAAACTTGGCGGGATAGCGAAGGCGTCGGTCTCGGTCTTCAGCGAACTGGAGACCAGCCAGATAAAGGGGACAGCCAGCATAAAGCCGATTGCGAGCAACAATAGGTATATCAAGGCCTGACCGGCAACCTGTTTTCCGCTCGCGCTCTGCAACCAGCCGGAACTCCAACCGCCGGTCTGTCCATTCTCCGCGTCTACTCGCGCCTTTATGGTCATCGTCGTCGCGCCCTAACCATTTGTAAGCCCCAAACTATCGGCCTCAAGATCTTGAAAGTCGTCGCCGGCCAGCGCCGGACCACTGAGAAAAAGAGACTATTTGACCGCCCCTTCGTAGTAAACATACCGTCCCGAAACGCGCAGAGAAATGAGTGTCAGCACAAAAATGATAGCGAAAAGAACCCAGGCCAGGCCGGCCGCATAACCCATCTTGAGGTAGTTCCAGGCATTCTGATATAGATAGAGAATGTAGAAAAGTGAAGCGTCAGCCGGCCCGCCCTCGGTGATGACGTAGGCCCCGGTGAACACCTGGAATGTGCCGATCATTCCGGTCAGAAACGTGAAGAAAATGACGGGCGAAGTCATTGGCAGGGTTACATTGCGGAACTTGGCCCACGCGCCGGCCCCGTCCAGCATCGCCGCTTCGTAAAGTACTGTCGGTACCC
>VYDA01000504.1 GCA_009843665.1 Caldilineaceae bacterium SB0675_bin_29
GTTCCAAGCCCGGCGCTACGCAGAAAACTTCTACGACTAATCTGTTTCGACATACTCTGTTCTCCTTTTTCTGAATTGATGTGCCTTATGCGGCCGCAAATCCGGGCTATATCTAACCTTTTACACCCGTAAACACGACGCCTTGAATGAAGTAACGTTGCCCAAAGTAGAAAACAAGCAACACCGGTAACATGCTGACTGTGGCGGCTGCCATCATCAGCTCCCAATCGGTTGTGTACTGGTCCTGGAAAAGCCGTAGTCCTAGGGCCAATGTGTACTTCTTCTGGTCGAACAGATAGATGAGCGGCACCAGAAAGCTCTGCCACCGATTCTGCACAATGAAAATGATCACGGTCATCAGCGCGGCTTTGGACAGCGGAAGGATTATCCGCCAGTACACCCCGAAACGATTACAGCCGTCTATGATGGCAGCGTCGTCCAGCTCCGGCGAAATCGTCATGAAATACTGCCGCAACAGGAAAATATTGAAAGCGCTGCCACCGAAAAAGGCCGGAACAACCAGAGGCAGATAGGTATCCAGCCACTGTAGAGAACGGAACAGGATGAACTGTGGGATCATGATGACCTGAAATGGCAACATCAGCGTAGCCAATACAAGTACAAACATGAAGTTTCGACCGCGCCAACGCAGTCTCGCAAACGAAAAAGCCGCCAAAGAACCGGAAAACGTCGCCCCTACTACGGCCAGGAAAGTGATCTGGGCTGTATTGAGAATATAACGCCAAAACGGCAGAACCGTCATCGAATTGGGGTAATTCGCCCACACAACAGGATCAGGTATCCAGACTGTGGGAATCTTGAACACCGAGGCCGGTGTCTTCAATGACGTGGATACCATCCACAGAAAGGGCATGATGACGACTACCATACCCACCGCTAGGGCAAAATAGATGAATGTCAACTTGACGGCCCGCGACCGGCTCTGGCTCCCGCTGATTGAACGTATAGCCATCGATCAGTCTTCCCTTACTTCGCCTTCGTAGTAGACCCAGACCGCAGAAGAACGAATGATCATCAGCGTCAGCAACATGATGTAAACAAATAGGACCCAGGCCAATGCAGATGCATAGCCCATCTGGAAAAACTCGAAACCCTGTCGGAACAGGTATAGCATAACAAACAGGCTGGCGTTCCCGGGACCGCCCTGCGTCATAATAAACGGTCCGGCAAACTCCTGCAGCGCGTCAATCATTCCTATGACGAATTGAAAAAACAACACCGGAGAGATCATCGGCAGTGTAATCTTCCAGAACTTCACCCAGTCACCGGCGCCGTCCACTTCCGCGGCCTCGTAAAGCTCATTCGGGACGCCCTGAAGTCCGGCCAGGTAGATGATAATGCCGGCCCCCACACTCCATAGACTCATCAGAACGAACGAGGCGAGCACCGTGCGCGTATCGGTCAGCCAATAAGGCCCTTCGAGTCCGATTAGACCGAGCATACGGTTCAACAGCCCGAAATCGCCGTTCAGAATCAGCAACCAGACCATCGCCACTGCAACGCCGCTGACCGTCGCCGGCAGGTAATATACCGTGCGAATGAAGGCCAGCCCTCGGACACTGGCGTTTAGTAGAAGGGCAACCAGTACGCCTAATGCGATGCGAAGGGGCACCGACGTAACCGAGTAGATAGTTGTTACCTTGAACGCTTGAAAGACGAGCGGATCCCCGGATACCATCTCGGCGTAGTTCGCCAGGCCGATGAACTTCGGCGGCGTGAACATGCGCCACTCGGTGAAGGATAGACCGAGAGAGGCCAGCATGGGTCCCAGTTGAAACGCTAAGAATCCGATAATCCACGGCAGCACCAGCAGCCAAGCCAGCCGCTCCTCACCGTTAAGGTAAAACCACGGCCTTTGCTTTCGCGTCGAAGTTGTGGCGATTTGTTCTTGAAGAGTCGCCATGCGCCTGACCGATTCAGTTCAGAATTTCAGAGACTCGCCGAAGCACCAGTTTACACTCGGCTCCAGACGATTCAGGAGGACATTGCACGGGAAGATACTATAGCCGCAAAAGAATGTCAAGCATTTTCCCTGCCGCAAGCCACTCCGATTTCCCTCACTGTGCCCGGAATCTCGAGGAGTAAGCCCTCCCGCCTTAAACCGGACAACCGTCTACCAATGAACGCTACTGCCTTTATGGGCCACTTACCGCCCTTTCGCGTTGCCAGTTGCACAGGATTCGAGTAGAATTCCCGCGTTTCGCGGATTTCAATTGAACACCAAATGCGAGGTTCGCCTTGTTCCCAGCTACGCGAAAAACCAACTTCAACCAGTCAATGATTCGGGAGATGACCCGGCTGGCAATGCAACACAACGCGGTTAACCTGAGCCAGGGTTTTCCCGACTTCAACCCGCCTGAAGCTATCGTCAATGCCGCTGTTGAGGCAATTCGCGGAGAGGCCAATCAGTACACGGTCACCTGGGGATATCCGCCCCTGCGACAGGCCCTGGCTGAGCAGTACACGGCTCAACTCGGCTGGCCCGTGGATCCCGACGTTCATATCTGCGTAGTCTGCGGCGTGACCGAAGGCATCACCACCTCCCTGCTTGCCTTGCTGAACCCCGGCGACGAACTGATCATTCTGGAGCCGGGGCACGAGAACTTCCGCCCCTCCGCGCTTCTGGCCGACGCCAGCGCCGTCCCCGTCGTTCTGGAGGCGCCGGACTATCAAATCGACGCCGACAGACTCGAGGCGGCGGTGACCGACCGGACGCGGGCCCTGCTTCTCAATACCCCCCACAATCCGACTGGTCGAGTCTTCGATAGCGATGAGATCCGTACGCTTGCCGAATTCATGAACAGGCACAATCTCATCCTGATCACCGACGAAATCTACGACCGCATCCTCTACGACGGCCGCGAGCACGTCTCGCCGGGAAGTCTGGACGGCTTGGTTAAGCGTACCGTAACTGTCGGCGGCCTCGGCAAAAGCTTCGCCGTTACAGGATGGCGATTGGGCTACGTAATCGCGCGTGAGCCGTTGGCTTCAGCCATCCGCTCCGTGCACGACTATTCCACCATCTGCGCCCCGACTCCCTTACAGGCGGCAGCCGCGGCGGCACTGAGCCAACCGGCCGACTACTGGCTACAGATGCGGGAGGAATACGGCGAACGCCGCGAAGTGATGTTGGAAATGCTGCGGACTGCAGGCTTCCAACCAGTCCGGCCTGAGGGCTCCTACTACACCATGGCCGACTACACCGGCATCGACGCGCCGCAATCGCAGTGGGATTCGCACCGATTCGCCCGCTGGTTGACAACGGACGTCGGCGTGGCTTCAGTGGCCGGAATCAACTTCTACACAAGGGACAGGGAAAAGTACGGTGAGGGCATCGTGCGCTTTGCCTTTGCCAAGCGCATCGAAACACTTCATGAAGCGGGTAGGCGACTGGCTGCCATCTCGAATTAGCTGTCCTCTGGCTAGCCATCTTCAAAGTTTACGAAATGTCTGACCTCCTCTTTGTCAGTCCACCCTTAGCCGCCCCAGGATCAGCTCGGGCTCCCATGTTCCGTCTTGAACCACGGTCTGCAAAGTAACGGCATCGTACAATAGTAGGCGCAACTCGTACTCGCCTGCAGGCAGTTCAGGAGGGAAATCCAGGCGAATGAGAGTATCGATTGTAGCCTGAAGCGCAGATTCGGCACTGGTGGCCCCGGCAGCCTTCCACAAGTCAGTATCCTCCTGGAAGACCCAGCTTCCCTCGGATTCCGCTGCATAGAGCCGGAGCGACGTTCCGTATACAGTCTCTGAATCGACCGGATCCTGCCATTGCAGCGCGACCCACATGGAACGATCCCTTGGCATAATAATCTCTTCAGTCGTCGCAAACTGGACTTCTCCCTGTCCCACCGCCACGCCCACCAAAGAGATTCCGCCATCGTATCTGACGGCCAGCGGTTCCAGTTGCCGGTAATGCGTCCAGATGACTCGGCTCTCAATTCTTGGCCCCCCGCCTGCGACGGGCACTAGGCCCTCACTCTCTAGGGCAGTGGAAGCCGGATCGATAAAGCCAACGTACATTCTGGCGACTGTGGGCGAGCTGCGAAGAAGTGGAATCTGGTGCGAGTCCTCGTACAATACGCCCGGCTCCCACAGTGTCAGCGGACGAGTCCCCCAGCCGGGATGCGTTGTCACGTTTCCTATCTGCAAGCCATCCGCATCCAGGAGATGAACGAAAAGTTCATGGTCTTTCTCCTGTATCTGGGAGGCACGGAAATAGAGAGTCACCGGCACAGCGTCTCCGGCAAAGGCGTCAGAATCTGGCAGACGGGCAGCCACCAACTCAACTCCTTCGCCATATACCTTCCCGACTGGCGTGGCGTCCGGTGGCAATTCATTCACTACGTTGGCCGACCCATCCAGCCCGTACGAGTCCGGCAAAAGAACGCCCAGAGCATAGAGGGAACAAGACCATAGCCCCAGAGGAACAAGCGACCCCACGGGAAGAAGCCCAGCCCAAAAGCGCAGACCTAACACCGCGATCACAACTAGCGCACTTATGGCAGGGAACAACAGCCTGCCCTGCGAACCCTGTGCTACGGAAATCCAGTATGCAAGGAGCGACAGAGAAATAAGGGCCCAGACCCAGGAGATACCGACAGCGTTCACAATCTGTTCACGTGGCGCGACTGACACAAGGGAGGCCCGCAGAGAGCGCACACAAACAATGACGGCGCCCGAAGCGGCCAGTGCTGTCAGCATCTCGAAGAGCGTATAGGTCCACGAAGGCAGGAGAATACTGAACCACCCAAAAAGACCCCAGAATGACATCTGCAGGCCGCGCAATTCTCCATAAAGTCCCGAGAGTGTCAGCGGCTCCACGCGCTGTCCGGTTACGCTGAGCAGATTTGTGGTACCGAACGGATCGCCGTAAAGCACCAGGTTGCGTATGTACCACCACCCAGCGACGATCAAGACTACGCCTGCGACCCAAATCGCCCCCTGAATAAGAGATCCCCAGGCGTTTTCCCTTCTTGCATACAGAGTGAAAGTATAGGCTGCCAGCAGAATCAGCCCCAACCCCTGCAGTTTACTCAACGCACCTAAACCTAACAGCAGACCGAGTCCAACCCATTCCCACCAGAGGATACCTACTCTCGTCGTGCGGCCGCCCAAAGCCGCCAAACTGACCAGCGTGGCCGCGCTGAAAACAGTTATCATATTGTCGTTGGAAAGTCTCGAGCTGATAAAAGTAAACTGAGGAATGGTCGCCACCAGGGCTGTTGCCAGCAAGCGAGACCAAGTGTCACCAGGAAAGGCGCAGCGTGCAAGCAGGTAGGTAAAAAAGACAGTCATCGTGCCGAGAACGAGGGAGATCCAACGGCCGACGTGCAGGGCTAGGTTAACGCCAATCAGCGGTCTTCTTTGCGCGCTGAATAGCATAAAGTTTTTGTTGCCCGGCTGATGTGGGTCGCCTAGATTGGCTCTGGGATTCTCCTCCGCGAAACTGTCGAGGCCGCCCTGATCGATGCCGGCGGTCGCCAGTGCCACCAAACCGTAGTGCAGCGGAGGCTGACTCCCTTCCTGCTCCCACGGCCCGGTCCTTTCTGGTCCCTGCACAGGAAGGCCGTTCCCCGCGGCCAGGTGCCGGGCAAATGCGTAATGGTAGATTTCATCAGGTGTCTCAAACGGCGGCACGACGAGGCTATAGGTTAAGCCGGTGACGAAAAACGCAACGAGCAAGAAGCCTACCAGCCCCTTCTCTATGTCCGTTCCAAAGAGAATCCTGGAGATCACGCGAGAACACTTCTCCTACAGTTCTTCATTTCGAGGCTGCCGCCATTTGGACGAAATGTCTGATGGCTCAACTCTGTGAACAGTGATTGAATTCCACAGATCGGGACAGACGGACGAACCCTCTGCGTTCCCGGAATGATCTGGCAACCCCGACTCAGGAAGGCACCAGGCTCCAAGCAACCCATCTTGGGAATCCATCCCTGTCATCGCCCACACACGTCACAGTCCGTAAATCTGAAGAAAGCAATCTGCACAGAATCCTCACCCGAATCCGTCAGGATCCGCGGAGCCCCTTCAATAGAGACGTCGTACAGCCCTGCCAAAAGGCGCAGCGAGCCATCCGGAACCTCTGAAGGAATCGGCATAGCCGCGGCCATCGAAAGATCGGCACTTTCCATTCGAAATTCCGGGTCCCACTGCGCTATCAGATTTCCCGATTCGTCGACCAGGTGCAGAAATATCTTCTCCCCTCCTGTCAGAACCGAGGGATCTCCCCGCCATTCCATGTGTACCACCAGTCGCCCGCCGGCAGGCGGCCACAGCGGACTGACCTCGACTCGCTCGAGGATCAATCCATTGACAAATCCGGTTTCCACGAGCAGCCACGCCTCAGGATAGGGCCGCGAGTGGAGTTCCACTTGCCAGGACCCAAAAGTTTCCTGACCTGCCAGATGGTAGGAACCGGCAAGCGCCTGCCTCGCAAGGTCGGGACCTTCCTGATCACCGTTCAGACTGACCGGAAGAATGATTCTCAATACGTTGCTATCACGCAACGCGTTTACGGCTTCCTTTGCGCCTTCCAAGTCGTGATCATGGCGCGGCAACACCGAATTCTCGACATCCCCCTGGTAATAGTAGAGGAAGAGAGTGGAGTCGGGAAAGCTTTGGAGGATATGGACCTCGTCCAGATACAGCCCGGCGCTCCACCGCTCCAACACTGAGGACAACCCCCTCAATCCTCTCGAACTGCTGAACTCAGGATCAGTGTGGTAGTTTCGCCACGTAAACAGGTTGCCTGCCACCAGTATCGCTACGAGACTGACCGCGAAAACAATTCCACTTGGTAGTCTGCCCAAGAGAGTCGGACCGTCCGCCGAACTGTCGTCAGTCCATGCCCTCCATCTCCTCCCCAGCCAGCTCTCAATCCAGTCGCCGATGCGCGTCAGCCCGGTCGCCATCAGAAGCAAGTATGGTGGCAAAGTTATCGCGTAAAGGCTACCATGCATGAACCAGTGCCTGAAGAGAGGGCCCCAAAATGCGAGCGGGGCCATGACCAGCATGAGCAGAATGAAGATCATCGGGCTCTGCTCCGGAACATGGTGCGACGAATCCGTTGCCGCTGTACCATCGGTTTCGTCGTATTCTCCCGGACCTAGTCCACTCTTGCCTTCCATGTGGGTTCGACGCCGCGCCAGGAGTAACTCCCCTAACATCGCGGCTGCAATGCAGAAAAGACCAAGAATCCCGGCATTCAACAGCCAGACTCGCCCCGGCACCAGGTCACCGATGGGATAGCCTGCGAATCTCCACCACAACATCGAAATAACCGAGTTAGCTGAATCGCTTCCTGCAAAATCAAACGTTCCGTTTCGGGCGCTCAGAATCCACGGGATGCACAGGACAACTGTCGAGAACTGCGCCCATGCCCAACGCCTAAGCAAAAACCGGTTCGGGCCTTGTAGTGGCGACTTCGATCTGCTCCTATCCTTGCGCACAAACAAGTAGAATACGTACAGATTCTGAGCAAGGAGAGCAAGAACTGCGAAAACCTGAGTATAGAATGTGGCCGCGGTACAAAGGACGTACGCCAGGAATACGCTCCTGTTCTTGGACCCGCTGATCAGTCGGAATGCCAGCGCTGCGCTGGAAACTGAAAGAGTTAGGCTGAGAGGATAGAGAAGAATCCCCTGACTTGCTTTAACCGCGTATGAACTTACGGCCATCAGTAGTGTCGCCGTCAGCGCGGCAAATGCGGGCAAGCGAAGCCCCCTGGCGAGACAGTAAAAGATCGGAATGGCTAGGGTGCCTAGAATGGCCGAAACGGACCGTAAGGCAAACTCGCTGCTCCCCGCGAGTCGGAGCCAGTAGTGGTTTAACCAATGGCTCGCCAAAAAAGTCTCACTCCCTCCTTCGTTGAACAAATGGATAAGTGTGGGAATCGGGAGTTGGCTGTACCAATAGTGCACTGCCTCTCCAACAACCAGCTCCTGGTCGGCCACCTGGTAAAGCCGAAGAGCAAAGCCAACAACAGTGGCCGCCAATACGACTACCCGTTGTAAGCGGACGTCAGAGAATACCCCCCAAGCCCTGGAGCATGACATGCCGTTCTCATGCCCGGCAGTCTCTGTGCTCCGATCTGTGGCCGGCTTCAAAAGGTCAATATGCCGCATCGCTCCTGCCCAATTTCGAGCTCGGTTCCAAATGGTCCTGAGCCCCGCAGAGATTTGCCCCCACAATGCTGCCGCTAGAGCGATCCAACCAATGGCGCTGATTGTCAATCCCCAGCGCACGCTCGCCGGACGGTAGGCCAGATCAACGGTCCCGCTGCCGGCAGGGACAGGGATGCCCAGAAAGGCCAGATGGGCGCGTACAATCGGTAATTGAACTGGCTGTAACGATTGACTTTCTGTCCTCCATTCTGCTTCCCATCCAGGCAGGTGGTTTTCACTGACGAAGAGAATACCTGGTTGGCTGCTATCGATCTGGACCTCCAGGCGCGTGGGCCCGACGCGGACCGCCTCAAGTGTGGCCTCGCCCCTTTCTCCGATTTGCAGCACGCCTTCTTCCCATGCTTCTCCCAGAACATCCGCTTCGGAATCCGCTACCAGCACCTCCTGGAGAGGGTCGAAACTGGGATCTGCCAGAAGCGCGAGCGCAGGCAAGTCTTCAACTCTCCGAACTCTCTGCGACCACCACATGCGCGGAAATATAGACGCCAACTTATGCAGGCGGGTCGTCTCGTTTCCCAGAGGGAACTCTTCCACCAATCGGCTGGCAACCGGCAGCTCCTCTCTCCATGTGAGCACGGTACCGACTCCTGTCAGTTTCCACATGCGTTCCGGGGGAAAGTCCACAAAGAACCCGTTGTAGGCGGATAGGCGCAACACGCTTGCGGCCCAAACATCCTCCCATCCGGCCAACATGCCGCTGTCTTCCGGCAGACGACGCTCGTTGTAAACTCGAGGCGGAAGAAATGTCGATGCACCGTTTAGCGACTGTGATGCCTCCAACGTAGCTGCCATTTCGGTGCGCGTCAACTCGGATCGGATCTCCTGTCCATCTGCAAGAATGGTAGCGAAATTGGAGGCGAAGAGGTCGACGACTATGACAAAAAGCAGAAGGATAAAGTGCGTACGCAACATCCTTATACGACTGCAAATTACCAGGAATACTGAGGCGAGTAGTAACGACTTGCCCGCATGGAACAAGAAACTCCCATCGGATACTTCAAGTCGTCCGGGAAGATGCCAAATTGCGAAAACCAGTGCGATGGCGCCGCCAACACATGCCAAAAATGCCCAGTTGAACCTCTCACGCCAGCGAACAGTCAGAGAAGGCAATAGCGCCATACCATATCCGCATAGGACACTAAGCGAAAATGCAACAAGATAGGCAACTCGCTCCTGCCCCCGGAAAAGGGACCAACCTGGCGCAAACCGATAAAGTAGAGGATAGATCGGAAGAAGATCTCCGAATGAGATCAAGATGGATAAGCAGAGCGTGACGGCAAAGAAGATGGCAGCCGGGCGCGCAATGGGGTGGGCCCTTGAGACGTCCAGCCGGTTACACAGCAGCGCGGACACGGCAACCGCGGACAGACCAAGACCGGCGATGCCCACGTAAAGGGGTGAGTAAAGACTCAAAACACGAGGTACGAAAAGCTGCCAGATGTCCTGCGGTGGAAAGCCGCTGCTTAATTCGTGAAAGGGTCGGGCGGAACGTACAGACAACGCTGTGAATTCTAGGGCAGGCCACAGCTGCGCAGCCGTCAGGCAAATCAGAAGGGCGGCGTACGCGGCAACTAATCCCAGGTACTGAACCAAGCGCCCGCGTTCAATTTGCCACGTTTTCTTTCCCCCTTCAAAGCTGTTCTCTGTCGGGGGACGCCAACGACTTTGTGCGACCGTCAACATTAGCATCCATCCCCCTACTGCATAGGTAAGGAAAAGAAACGTCTGGGGATGGTTGGCATAGAAAGCGATAGCGTGTACTGCGCTGGCCCAAAGCCAGCGACTCCATTTCAGTCTTCCTGTCCTTTCCGGCAACAGCAGCCACAGAATAAGCGGTAGCCAGACGGCCACGCGCAGGATGCCTAGCTGCAATGGAGGATATCCGGTCAGATAACCGCAAAAGCCGAAAACGAGCCCGGCAGCGAATCCTGCCATGCGGCTCTGTGTCAAACGGTGCACGAGCAAGAAAGTGAAGCTACACGCCAATACGATGTGAACAAGAGCTTCCACCTGCAGCCAGTAGAGTCTGCCCACCACTGTGGAACCGAATGATGTTAGCAACAGAAGGGCGTTGCTGATGGGGTAGAATACTGCAGACTCTGTATCCGCGAGGAAGGGATGGCCGGAGTTAACGTGTGGATTCCAGACAGGTAGCTGCCCCAACAGTAGGGACTTCTGCTGAAAAAAGCTATAGGGCAGATAGTGCCTGGTGAAATCTCCGGCGGCAAATGCAGACAGCCCAAGCAGGTAAGGAGCAAAGAACAGCGCGGCAAGAACACAGTACGACCAGACAATTGGGAATGTCGAACTGCGCTGGTGTCGGTTCATCGAATAGCATCTATTCCAAACAGAATCGCCGGCCGAATCGCGGCCGGCGAAGAGCTATGCTTCAATCTGGTAGCGCCGAAATCCCATACTTTCTGGGAAGCGGCTTGTGTCTGCCAACGACTACAGGCAAGCTCACTTACTTCGACGTCAGGGCGCGTAAATCCCCTCTTCAACGGTTTCCGGATCGGGATATGGGCTGGATTCGGCGAACTCGATCGCGTCCTCAATTTCAACCGCAGCCCGCTGGCGAATCTCATTCAACTCTTCAATGTCGGCTATCTCTTCAGCTAGCAGCTTACCCTGAAAGCGGGCGATCGGGTCACTTTTCTCACACTTGGCCAGGAGTTCACGCGGCACATACTAGGCGACGTCGAGGATGGCGTGGCCCAACATCCGCAAGGTCTTGGCTTCAATTAGTGAGGGTCCGCCTCCCTGCCTGGCCCGGTCCACCGCTTCGCAAGTCGCCGCATAGACGGCTTCGACGTCGTTTCCGTCCACAATAGTCCCAGGCATGTTGTAGCCTGCCGCGCGGTCTGCAATATTCTCAATCGGCATCTGGTCCGATACGTGCGTGGAGTAAGCATACTGGTTATTTTCAACTATCAATACATAGGGTACCTTGTAGAGGGCGGCCATATTCAGAGTTTCGTGCCATAGGCCTGCGTTGCTGCCGCCGTCTCCCACATAGGTCATCGCCACCTTTGCCTCGTTTCTAAGTTTGAGGCTCATGGCCACGCCCAGCGTGATCGGCATCGACATGGGAATATGGCTGATGTAGCCTACGATGTTTAGGCTTAGGTCACCCATTCCGTGAATATTGGCGTCCCGCCCGCCGGAAACACCTGTAACTTTTCCCAGCAGGTTGCCAAAAACCCGGCGCGGGGTCAACCCCCTGAGAAAATAGGCGCCGATATCTCGATGCATCGGCGCAATGATATCCTCCGGCGCAAGTGCATATGCCGAACCCACGCTAACGGCTTCATGGCCCCGCTGGCTGAAAGTACCGCCCAACCCCCGGCCCTGTTTCCCGAGAGAAACCAAACCCTCCTCGAAGGGTCGAGGCCGGACCCTCCAGTAAAACATCACAAGTTTCTGCTCACTGGTCAGCGCGGCCATTTTCTTACCCCTTTGCGCTGAAATAAACAGCAAACGCCCAAACAGAATTCGCCAAAACTGCCTGCAATCATACCACAATCTGGTATCAGCCGCAGCGACGGCAGACCAAGTCCCATCGAAATGAAATCGGGCCAAATGGAGGGATACTGGTGAGGAGGCAATCCGTGAGTCAACTGTACAGGGCGGCGTTCCTGGGCCTACTGGATACCCTGGCTGCCTTCATGAGGAATGTCGATGTCGCCGGTGGACACCGCGCCGGCTCCCAGGACTTCGGCAGCGAGCGCGAGAATCAGCCCAACGACCTCCTGAACCGTCTTGTCCTGTGTCTGGATTTGGTGCGCGTCTGGAGCGGACCGAAGAGGGGCGACCGCCCTCTCGCTGTCAATCTGGTCGCGCAGCCGCATATCGTCTAGGATTGTGGCTAGATCGGCCTCTTTCCCTCTCTCGGTAATTTCACGATAGCGCCGCCTCGATCTCTCTCCCAACGGCGCCTCTAAGTATATCTTGAGGGGAGCCTCCGGAAGGACTACTGTGCCGATATCCCTGCCCGCCATTACCACGCCAGCCTTTCCGCCAGCCCCCGATCCATGCTTTAGACCAATGAGTCGCTGTTTCCGGCTCAGCTCCCGCCTGACTTGCCTGTTCGCGGCCACCACTGAGACGATGCTGTCGACCTGGGGACTGCGGATGGACCAGGTGACATCCTTTTCACCAACCTGAATCGTCGCCTGACGGCCATCGGACTCTTCCCGACTAGGCGCGCTGACTGATATGGGCAACTCACCAGCTACCCTGCCCACAGCCTCGCTGTCCGCGCTGCTGATGCCCCTTTCCAGAATGGCCCAAGCCACCGCCCGATACATTACACCTGTATCGAAGAACACATAGTCCAGGCTCCGACCAACCTTAAAGCCGACCGTGCTCTTGCCGGATGCCGCCGGACCATCAATCGCTATCGCTTTCACCACGATCACCTGAGTAAGTAGCGTTGTGCCCACAGCGGTCCAGCGCACAGTCCGGACCGGTGGTCAAATTGGCGAGGACAGAACTTTGCGAAAGCGCTAACGGCTTGGCCTTGGGTCAGTGCTCTAAGACTTCGACGAGCGCTCCTGGGTTCATGTATCGACCTCAACGCCTGTTCCGTAGGGTGTTTCGACGTTTCGAGAGCGAACGGTCGGCCTTTTTATTGGGCCCGCCCCTCGACGACCGTCCGCCGGACCCTTTTTCCACCATCTGCTTGAGCGCGTATTCTTCGCCTGCCGTCAACTCCAATGTCATACCGGGCAGGAGGCCATCCAGAGTCAGTGGGCCAATCGACCAGCGAATAAGCCGTCTCAGGTCGAAACCTACAGCGGCTGCCATGTGTCGTATCTGACGCTTCTTCCCCTCTCTCAGAACAATCCGCAGCCAGACACCCTCTTCGGGCGGCGCGTTTTTCCAACCATCTGCCGGAGCCGCGCCGAAATTCTCACTGCCCTTGTCCAGTACCAGTCGGGCAGGCAGCAAATCCGCAATTTCGACGCGCGCAGGCGCTGTCCGGCCGCTCTCAAGTTCAACCCCTTCGCGCAGTCGGGCCAGCGCCTCGGCGGAAGGCCGTTGTGCCACCAGTACAAAGTATGTCTTGGGATGCTCAAAACGAGGGTGGGTCAACCTGTTGGCTAACGCCCCGTCGTCAGTCAGTAGAACAAGGCCCTCGCTCCTCAGGTCCAGCCGGCCAACCGGGAACACACGGCCAGCGCCTCGCGGCAGCAAGCTGGCTACCGTCCTGCGCCCGCGCGTTACCCCGCCAATGTCGATGCTGATACCCCGCGGCTTGTACACTCTGAAGTAAACATTGCTATCAGAAAACTGAAC
>VYDA01000312.1:0-3163 GCA_009843665.1 Caldilineaceae bacterium SB0675_bin_29
GCGGTTGTGTCCGCGGGCGCCGAGCCAACGCGCGGCCTTAGTTTGTACCAGGATCAGGAGGACCGAAACTTGTGGCAGACGGCGCGATCGATGGGGTGGCTCGGAGAGGGGATGGGGCTGGTTCGGGTCCCGTTGACACCGCGACTGATCCCGGCGTTGGAGTATGCGCTCGGCGGCTCCAGGGCGACAACGCGGCGCTATAGCGTCGGCGGGAATCTGCTCTGGCTCGGCTGGCCGGAGGATACGGCGACGGAGGACAGTGATCAGAGTTCTTCCGGAGACCTCCATAGCATTTTGCTGGAATTGGACTTACAAGGTGTACAGTTGATTGGCCGCGCGCGGCGTGCGCCGACGCAACATGATGGTGACGACACAGTCGGCGGGGAAGGTCCTCTGTTGGGCCGGCTATTTCAAAACGCCTTCCTGCGACGCATCGCGCTGGCCCTGGACCCAGAGGGAAAGTTTGAGCAGTACTAACGCAGGCGAATGGTAACAAAACAGATAGAGGAGCAAGCTGATGAGAGCGATTCGTGTTCAAGAAGTAGGCGACCCCAATGTGCTGCAGTGCGTAGACGCGCCCACACCGGAGCCAGGCGCGGGGGAAGCGCGAGTAAAGATCGAGGTAGCCGGCGTTAACTTTATCGACACCTACCACCGGCGGGGTTGGTATCCGCTGCCACTGCCATTCACGCCCGGCGTTGAAGGCGCAGGGACAGTCGATGCCGTCGGCGACGGCGTGACCGAAGTGTCAGTTGGCGACAGCGTGGCATACGGGATGTCGACCGGCTCTTATGCCGAGTACGCGATCGTCCCCTCCAAGAATCTGGTCCACCGTCCGGCTGGCGTGGATGCACAGCATGGGGCGGCGGCGATGATTCAGGGGTTGACCGCCCACTACCTTGCATGCAGCACTTTTCCGCTAAAGCCGGGCGATACCTGCCTCGTGCATGCCGCGGCCGGCGGCACGGGGGCTCTGCTGGTTCAGATCGCCAAACTGCGCGGCGCGCGTGTGCTCGGTACGGTTTCCACCGAGGAGAAGGCGCGCATCGCGGAGGCGGCCGGCGCGGACGCCACGATCCGCTACACAGAAGTGGACTTTGCAGAGGCGGTGCGCGATCTGACCGGCGGCGAAGGCGTCGAAGTCGTGTACGACTCGGTCGGCATCGCCACTTTTGACAAAAGCCTGGACTGTCTTAAGCCGCGCGGCTACATGGTACTGTTCGGCCAGGCGAGCGGCGTTGTCCCTTCAATCGACCCGCAGGTCCTCAACCAGAAGGGCTCGCTCTTCCTGACGCGACCGACGTTGGCCTCCCATATGCTCACGCGATCGGAGTTGGAGGGACGCGCCAATGACGTTTTCAACTGGATCGCTGAGGGCAAGCTGGAGATCCGCATCGATCGCACATTCCCGCTCGACGATGCGGAGGGCGCGCATACCTACCTGGAAGCGCGTCAGACCAAGGGCAAGGTTCTTTTGACGACATAACGACTACGATTATAGTCCCATGCGCCATGCTATTCCGGTAGATTCGCTCGGTCCTCAGGCTCCATCCATGGCGGAAGCTGTCGCCAGTTGCGTCCATTGCGGCTTCTGCTTGCCTGCCTGCCCAACCTACCTTGCTTTGGGGGAGGAGATGGACTCGCCGCGCGGACGCATCTTACTGATGAAGGGCGCTCTCGAAGGAGAGCTGGCCCATGAAGAGGTACTGCCGCACGTAGACCGATGCCTGGGCTGCCTGGCATGCGTCACCGCCTGCCCATCGGGAGTCGAATACGGCGAACTGCTCACGCCTTATCGGGAGATGACGGAAAAGCGGCGTAGCCGTTCCACAATGGAGGAGCTTACACGCACTCTGACTAACCAGACGCTCCCCTACCCCGGACGTTTCCGCGCTGCAGCAGTACTGGGGCGCGTTTCGAAGGTGTTCAAGCCGTTCCTGCCCGCGGCCCTGCGAACGATGCTCGATCTGCTGCCCGAACGGCTGCCGCCGCGCGTCGCATTGCCTGAACTGGCGCCGGCGAAGGGTGAGAGGCGGGCCCGGGTTGCGTTTCTGAACGGATGTGTCCAGCAGGTGCTGGCCCCTCAGATCAACCGCGCCACGGTCGACGTGCTGACCAGGAACGGTGTCGAAGTGGTCACACCGCCGCGCCAAGGCTGCTGTGGCGCGCTCTCGATGCATACCGGCGCCGCGGACCAGGCACGCGGGCTGGCGAGACGCAACTTCGACGCCTTCGACCTGGATGAGGTCGATGCGGTGGTGACTAACGCGGCCGGGTGTGGGTCCGGCATGCACGAATACCCGTTGTTGTTTGCAGGCGAGGCAGAAGAGCAGGCGGCGCGAGAGTTCGCCGATAAGGTGCAGGATGTGACTGTCTTCCTGGACGCACTCGGCATCGAGCCGCCGCCTGCATTGCCTGCGCCCATGAGGGTCGCGTATCACGACGCCTGCCATCTCGCACATGCGCAGGGCGTGACAGATGCGCCGCGCCGTCTGCTGGCAGCAGTTCCGAATCTTTCCCTTGTACCGATTCCCGAAGGGGAGATCTGCTGTGGGTCAGCGGGGAGCTACAACATCGAACAGCCGGAGATTGCCGCCCAGCTGGGCCAGCGCAAGGCCGAAGCCATTCTCAGAACCGGCGCACAGGCCGTGGTCACCGGCAACATCGGCTGCATGACCCAGATCGACAGCCATTTGCAGAGGCTTGGGAAACCGCTGCCTATCTTCCATACGGTTGAGCTTCTGAACGGAAGGGAAGAGTGATCAAGAGCTACGAAATTTCCCCGACGATTCACAGACGGGTGGTTCGCCGGCCAATCCAAACAGGTAACCTGTCCTTAACCGTACGTCAACCGCCTCTTTCAGCCTGTTAACCCATCTAGCCTAACCTGACAGTCGAAGCAGCCAACCCCTCTCTTCAGAGCATGGATGGCAATCCGTCTCTGGCACCGGAAATCCTCGCTGTACTCTCCGGGATTCCGGGCCCAGTCAAGTGCGCTTCGAAGCATTTTGGCAACAGCCCAAAGGTGTGGTTCGTTCGGAGGATGGACCACACCTTCTCCTCTTTCTTTGTCAGTCGACTAGGATGGGAAAACCCGAGCTGCGGGTGAGTTCAGCGTACAATTTGCTCAGGCGCTGGGTGAAGGGCCCGCCGTCTCCTGGGC
>VYDA01000312.1:3173-13387 GCA_009843665.1 Caldilineaceae bacterium SB0675_bin_29
CTGGGCCAATTGTCCGTCCATCCAACTCGACCACCGGTGTCAGCTCGCCCATCGTGCCTGTGCAGAACAGCTCATCGGCCCGGTAAAGCTCGGGCAGCGAAATGTCTCGCACTTCCGCGAGAATCCGATGCGTCTGACAGAGATCCAACACGGTGGCACGCGTGATTCCTTCAGGGCAGGCGTGGGTATGGGGCGTTGCCACTACACCGCGTTTGACGAGGAAAAGGTGCGTAGCGTTCGTTTCGGCGACGAAGCCGTTCAGATCCAGCATCACGGCATCGTCGACACCTGCTGCATTTGCCTGAATCTTGGCCAGTATCGAGTTAAGCATATTGCAGGAGTGGATGTTCTGGTCCAGACAATCTGGAGGAATGCGGCGAATGCCGGAGGTGATCAGGCGGATGCCGCTGCGGTCGTAGACCGGCGGTTTGTGTTCGGCCAGTACGATGAGCGTTGTGCCGCTCGTATTGATGCGGGGGTCCATGCCGCTTGTGTACTTTACGCCGCGGGTAAGGGTCAGGCGGACGTGGACGTTGTCCTGCATTTCGTTGGCTTGCAGCGTACGCCGCACCTGCTCCACGATCTCCTCTTTCGGGGGGATTCCTTCATAGGCGAGGGCCTTTGCACCGTCCTGGAGGCGGTCGAGATGCTCTTCCAGTTTGAAGATACGACCGTCGTAGAGTCGCAGGCCCTCCCAGACGGCGTCGCCATTTTGCACGGATGAGTCGAATGGGCTTACTCCGGCCTCGTCCCGATGGACTAGCCGGCCGTCGATGTTGACGAGAAGATGGCGATTGGCTTCGTAGAATTTCTGCAACATGGTTCACAACTCCTGGGCTCCACAGCCGGCGCCGTCAACCCTGCATTGATCCCCGACCACGATCTCTTGTCGTCAGGCGGAAGCGATACAGTTCCTGGTAGGCTGACTGGGCCTGGGCGAGAAGGTCCTGCAGCTGCGGCGGGGGCTGTTCGCTTTTGGGGCGGTACGGGGCGAAGCCGGTCGATTTTTCCACGGCTGCGTACCAGTACGGCGCCCATAGGCCGTCGCTGTCGCGGCGGCCCGGCGGCCAGGATAGCATTTTCTCGGAGAAGGGCACTGCGACTGCTTCACACAGCAACATGAGCGTGCCGCGGGGATCCTCCAACACATCCTGGCTGTCGATTACGGGAGGAATCGAGCCGGTGTTGCGGCGGACGGTATCGAAAAGCCGCAGCAGTTGGGGGAAGCCGAGATCCAGAAGCGTGGGCTGTGACCGTACCCTAATATAGGAGGTAATGACCTCAACCGGGGACCGAATCAGGAAGCAGTTGGTCAGCTTGTCCAGCCAGTTCAACTCGATATGGTCCAACATGTGGTGGGCCATATGCTTCTGATACCAGATCGTCGCGCCCCTCGGCAGAGGGTCTATTGTTAGTGTGCGAGCGACAACGCGCCAGTCATTCTCATAGCCGGCGATGATTTCATCACTGGCAGGGTGATCGATGCCGGTGAACTGCAGGTAGTGAGCATAGAACGGCTCGTCGATCACCGTCGTGTCCGGACGGTTTTCCCAGGCACGCATGAGCGCCGTTGAAATGGTGCGCGGCGCACACCACATGGCAATCCGAGTCATTGTTGTCCTCAAACTGCAGTGGATATGGGTTGGCGGCACGTAATTCGCTGATCTATCTAGCTACTGACCACGCCCGTTGTCGCCTTCATCCATCCTGCCAGTGTTTCAGCCAGCAGACAGAACCGTCCGAGGCTGGCGAGACTATAGGTATCAGAGCTCAGAATAGTGTGCGCCGTCTGGGACTCTCCTTCAAGCAGTTCGAGACGCACATATCCGCGCCGTATCTGGTCACCTGCGCCGTTTCCGTCAGTCTCATGGCGGTTGAATGCAGCGAAAGAGCCATTTCTGCCATTGCGAGTGTGCAGGTGGGCGAGATCGCCGTTGTGAACTCCAGGAGAGGAATCGTGTTCCTCCTCGAGTACAGGCGGAGCGATGATGCTCTGGCCCAGACTGAGCTCCTCGTGATCTTCTCCGATCAATGAGCCCGTCGACTCCGTGGGGCCGCCTTTTTCAGGGGAAAGGGAGTCCCAAGTCGGGATTCTGGCGGCCTGCTCGGCAGGCTCAGTTTCCCGGTGAGACTGCGGAGAACCTTTGCGGTAACTGATCTGCAGTTTACAGGGCTCGCCGACTTGCCAGGAAACGACTCCGTCGCGCGTTTGAATGCATGCGACCCGGCTTCGTAGATGGTAACGAATGGTCACCAGATCATCGCCTTCCACTTCAAGGCTCGTCATTTCTCTCCGCAGATTCTGCGGCAGCGACTGCGACAGCTGCGGCAGGGAATTCGAAGGGAAAGCATAGGATCGAATTCGCACAAACTCTCTGTCGATCAACCTTAACATCGTCCACTGCTCCCGTCATTGAAAGGGACAGATTCAGTGGTGTCCAGAATGAACGCGTACTCCAAGGCAACCTCCTCCAGGTAATCGTAGCGGCCGGATTTACTGAAATGACCGGCCCCCATCTCGGTATTGAGTAGTAGCGGGTTATCGTCGGTCTTGCACGCCCGCAGTTTGGCCACCCACTTGGCCGGCTCCCAATATTGCACTCTCGGATCGTTGAGGCCCGCGGTGGCCAGAATGGCCGGGTAGTCCTTGGCCTCGACGTTGTCATAGGGTGAATAGCTCTTCATGTAGTGGTAATAATCGGCCTCGGCTGGGTTGCCCCATTCCTCCCATTCGATGACCGTTAAGGGAATGCTGGCGTCAAGCATGGTGTTAACGACGTCGACAAAGGGAACACCGGCGACGACGCCTGCGAACAGATCCGGCCGCATGTTGGTCACGGCGCCCATCAGCAGGCCGCCGGCGCTGCGGCCGCTGATCACCAGGCGCCTTGGCGATGTATAGCCGCTATCAATGATAGCCTCCGCGCAGGCAATGAAATCGGTGAAGGAGTTCTTCTTTTTGAGATATTTGCCGTCTTCTTTCCATTGTCTTCCCATCTCACCGCCGCCGCGAATATGGGCGTAGGCGACGACGAAGCCCCGTTGCAGCAGACTCACAAGGTTGCTGCTGAAGAAGGGATCATAGCTCATGCCATAGGAGCCATAGCCGATCAGTAAGCAGGGGTTCTGGCCGTCCCTTTCCAGTTCGGCGGGGTAGACAAGCGAAACCGGCACTCGGACCCCGTCGCTCGCGGACGCCCAGATGCGCTCGGTCGTGTAGGCCGCGGGATCATAGCCGTTCACTTCGTCCTGTTTACGCAGCGTACGGTCGCGATTTCCCATTTCGTAGTCGAAGACTGTCGGAGGGGAGACAAGAGAAGTGTAGCGATAGCGCAATACCTGACTGTTGAATTCGGAATTCTGGCCGCGGGAGACTGTATAGACAGGCTCCAACTGCTCGACACGGTGGGAGGAAGATTCTTCGCCCCGGAAAAGGGCCCCAAAGTGCAGGTCCTGAATCCGGATGTGAGTAAGGCCGCTCTCCCGCTCCCAGACAACCAGGAAATCCTGAAACGGTTCGATATGGTCCAGCATGACCTCGGCGGAATGTGGAATCAACTCCTGCCAGTTTTCTCTGGCGGGCGCGTCGACAGGCGCCGCCATCACGCGAAAATTTTCCGCCTCCCAGTTTGTAAGAATGAGGAAGCGTTCTTCCCCGGTCGAACCGTAATGGTGGGTGACGAAATACTCCATGTCCTGGACACGCGACTGGATCAGGACGGGCTTACCTTCGGGATCTTCAGCGTTTATGGCATGGACTTCGGTGGTTACGGCACTGCCGAGGGCGAAGAATATGTAGCGCTCGCTTTTGGCCTTATAGAGCCGCAGAAAGAAGCGCTCATCCTCCTCGTGATAGACGACTTCGTCGTCGGAGGAGGCGTTGCCCAGGCGGTGGCGGTGTAGTTTGTAGGGCCGAAGGGCGGGGTCGAGGGTGGTGTAGTAGAGTGTGCGATTGTCGTTGCCCCATTCGAGCCCGTAGTACGTGTTTTCGATCCGGTCCGGCAGCAGCTCGCCGGTCGTCAGGTCCTTGACCTGCAACGAGTATGTTTCCGATCCATCGGTATCGAGGGCAAAAGCCAGGAGTGAATGGTCGGGACTGACCGAAAAATTTCCCATGCGCAGGTAGTCGAGACCTTCTGCTTCGAGGTTGAGGTCGATCAACACCTGTTCGTCGGCGTCCAGACTGCCCTTCTTGCGGCAGTAGATGCGATACTGCTTGCCCTTCTCTTCGCGGTAGTAGTAGAAGTAACCGCCGTGGGCAACGGGCACCGACTCATCGGTCTCCTTGATACGACTTTTCATTTCGTTGTAGAGGGTTTCCTGCAGAGCCTCGGTATGGGCCAGCATCGATTCCGTATATCTGTTTTCGGCTTCGAGATAGGCCAGAACAGTAGGGTTGTCACGTTCCCGCAACCAGTAGTAATGGTCGACTCGTTCGTCGCCGTGATTGCGATGGGTGACGGGCTGTACCGTCGCCACTGGCGGCTTCAGGTTCGCATGCGATTGTGGCACAGCGGTGCACTCGCCAGTCTGAACTGACACGAAAAACTCCTCACCTGCGATTGTAATGAACTGCATCAAGGGGGTACCGCCCGGTCATTATAATGTATCAATGTTAGATGCCCTATTCTTGAGAGTGGTGAAAAATTTGACAATGACTTAGGCAGGGTATAGGCTTGCAACCGATCAACACGCCCTATATGCCATCCCCATTTTAGACAGGACTTCCTCGTGAATAAACTCACTGCCAGCGTCCCTCTTGATGCACCGCCCACCTGGGCCGTGATGGAGCGGGCGCTTTTTGATCTGATGGACCGGTCCGTCGAACCCTTTTTGGAGAAGTACACAAGGCCCAACGGGACGTTGATCTGGGCCGATAAGTGGAGCGACTCACGCGACGGCGCCGATGATTTTTACGAGAGCTCCTACAACTGGCCCCTCTGCTATCTGCTCGGGGGCGGCGATCACCTGCTTACTCAGGGGCAGCGCCAGTGGGACGCTATCACGAGACAGCTGGAGGAACTCGGTCCGGTGCTGGACGAGTATGAGCGAGGCTATGATCAGTTCCACCAGAGCGAGAGCTATATCTACTTCTACTTTCTCTGCCTGGCGGACCCGGCCAATGAGCGCAATCGCGAGCGCGCAATACGGTTTGCCGGTCTGTATCTGAACGAGAACCCCGATGCGCCCAACTACGACCCGGAGCGCAAACTGATCAGGGCGCCGCATAACGGCAGCGGCGGGCCGCGCTGGGGCTTCACGGACAGCCCGGAGCCGAGTTACGGTTGGAGCGCGACCATGCGCACCTATGGCCTCCCCTACACCGACATTGAGGGCGTTCGCGACTACGACGATTTGAAGGACGACGCCGCGGCGCGTCGCATGGGAGAGGCGATGCAGGAGCGCATGGGCAAGGGGGACGTTGCCGGGAACCTGATGGTAACGAGTCTGATCGCGAACGCCTTCTTGCTCACCGGCGAGGAAAAGTACCGGCGCTGGATCGTCGAGTATTTCGATGCCTGGCGGGAACGGGCCGCGAGCAGCCCTCCTGCGGCAGAGCAGTCCGAACAGTTGGACCGGCCGAAACCGGACGGCTTGCTGCCGGACAACGTGGGGCTGTCCGGAGAAGTTGGCGAATACATGGATGGACGCTGGTACGGCGGTCTTTACGGCTGGAGCTGGCCCCACGGTTACTACAATATTGGCATGGCCGCGACCGTCAGCGGCGGCAACGCATTTCTGCTCACCGGCGACATTTCATACCTGCAACTGGCCAACGATCAGTATGATGCAATCTGGGATTTGGGCGAGATGCGCAGGCCCAACGCCGAGGAGATGAGCCTGCGAAGCCACTGGGTGGACCAGTTGGACGACGAAGAGCAAGGCATCTTTGTCGTCCCATACCGACACAACGACGAGGGCTGGTTCGACTATCAGCCGATGTCGCCGGTCTACCCAGCGGCTGTGTGGAACATGACGATGGATCCCGCCGACTGGGAGCGGATCGAGGCGCTGCGAAGGGTGGAGAAGTACGACTGGCGCCGCGTTCACGGTTTCCGCAACAAGGAGGACAACGGCCACGAACAGCCGTGGCTGCGGTTCCTGGCCGGAGACAACCCCGACTATCCCGAGCAGATGCTGGCCGCTACCTACGGGCAGGTCTGCCGCCGGCTGGCGCTGATCCGAGAGGACGAGGAAGACCTGACGCAGGTACACATCCACCACTGGCAACAACTCAACCCCGTGATCACAGAGGCGCTGGTGCAGCTTACGCTGGGCGCGCCCCAGATCATCTATAACGGCGGGCTACTCCACTGCCGGCTGCGGTACTACGACGCCGTCCGCAAGCGGCCGGGCCTGCCTCCTGACACGGCCGCGCTCGTAACGAGGCTGGAGGCGGAGCGCACGGTGGTGGAACTGGTCAACCTGAACCCGTATGAGTCGCGTATGGTGATATTGCAGGCGGGCGGCTTCTGCGAACACCGTTTCGAGGTAGCCCGCTATACGAAGAGGACTAGCAGTTACCCGGGCCGACCGCCAGCATACCAGTCGCCTGAAGTCGAGCATTCGACCGTAGAGGAGGACGTCGACGACGTTTTCCTGCAGGTCGAGCTCCCGCCGGCGACGCGGATTGAACTGGATATAGCGACGGCTCGATACGTCAACGAGCCTTCGTACAGGCAGCCCTGGTGAAGGGAAACGCAATGAAGATTACAGCTCTGGACACTGTCTGTCTTTCGCGCATGCACGAACCAGAACGGCAGTGGATCACTGCCAGCTATCGCACGGTCAAGGCTGATTGCGCGGTCGTCCGGATTCAAACCGATGAGGGGCTGATCGGAATTGGGGAGGCGAGCGCCTACGGCGTGCCGCCGCGAATCGCCGAATGGGTGGACTGGCTTGCACCCACGCTGATCGGCAAGGATGCGACAGACAAATCCACGCCGCCGCATCCGAACGGCAGGGACCGCGCCCATGACGCGGCCGTCGCCGGGATCGACTGCGCGCTGTGGGATCTACGCGGCAAGGCTGTGGGAAAGCGGGTCAGCGAACTTCTCGGCGACAGCCCGTCCGACACGGTACCAATGTACGCGTCGAGCGGATGCCGCTTTGACTGGCGCGACCGGCCCGAACAACTGATCGAGGAGGCACTGGGATACGTTGAACAGGGTTTCCCGGTGATGAAGTTCCGTATCGGCACAGACTGGGAGTGGGATGGCGTGACAGTCGACCGCTTTCTCGGCCTGGTGCGGGAGCTGCATCAGGCAGTGGCGGGACGAATGAAGCTGGCGCTGGACGGCAATTGCCGCCTGACGCTGGAGGAGGCGATGCCCATTGCCAGGGAGCTGGACCGATTGGAGTTCGCCTGGCTCGAGGAGCCGATCCCTTGGAGCGATATCGACGGCTATGCCGCACTCGCGGCGGCGGTGGATATGCCTGTAACCGGCGGCGAGAGCTTCACGACGCTGGAGCAGTTTCGCCCCTATATTGAAAAGCGGGCCTATGACATCGTGCAGCCTGACGCGGGTGTGTGCGGCCTGACCGAACTGGTACGCATCGCGGAACTGGCGGCGCATCACGGCCTCAAACTTTATCCCCACTCCTGGCATAATGGATTGATGGCGATGGCGCACGCGCAAGCGGTTGCAGCCTTGCCCAACCTCGAGATTCTCGAAGTTTGCCAGATTCAAGGGCCGTTGCAATGGGATATCGCCGCCGAGCCGCCGGCAATGAACAGCGGCCATCTGCAGTTGCCGGACAGTCCCGGCCTTGGAATCGAGTTGGCAGAAGGGGTTGCCAAACGTTACCCTTACATTGAAGGGCACTACGCCTTGACGGTCGAACGGTAATCGCTGAACGGCGACGATGGACACACATAGGACGGGACGGTCCGCTTTCGGCCTGACCCCAGATAATGGACAACAGGAAACTACATGAATAAAGTACGCGTTGCTGTCGTCGGCATGGGTATTGGCAGGCCCAATGGTCTCGCACTGGCAAGCAACCCGCGCGCTGAGGTGGTGGCGCTGTGTGATCTGGTCGAGGAGAGCATGACCGACTTCGCCGCGCTATTGCCGCAGCCGGACGCGGTTCGCCTGTACACAGATTTTGACGAGCTATGCCGCAGCCGCGAGATCGATGCTATCTTTATCGGCACGCCCAATCAGCTGCATGTGCCGATGGGCTTGAAAGCGGTGGCCCATGACAAACACGTCCTGGTGACGAAGCCGCTGGCCGACTCGGTGGAGGCGGCGGAGCGGATGGTGGAAGCGGCTGAAGCTGCCGGGGTCGTTAACATGATGTCGCTCTCCACCCGTTTTTCCGCAGAGGTGCAGTATATGGGCGCCTTGGCGCGTTTGGGTACCTTCGGCGAGCTTTACTACGCCCGCGCCCGCAGCATCCGCCGCAACGGCATTCCGGCGTGGAACACCGGCTTCATCCGCAAAGGCGGCGGCGCGTTTCGCGATATGGGCGTGCACGTGCTGGACGCGGCGTGGTGGATGCTGGGTATGCCGCGGCCGGTGAGCGTGACCGGTGTCGCCGGCGCGAGGTTTGGGCCGCGCGGTCTGGGATTCTTCGGACGCAAGACGCCGGACGAAGTCGCGGCAGCCCCGAGGAGTTACTATAGCCAGTTTGCTGCGGACGATTACGCCGGCGGTTTCATCCGTTTTGAGGACGGCGGCGCGCTGCAGGTTGAGAGCTTCTGGGCCTCTCACCAGCCCGGTGACCTGCAGATCGAATTGTTCGGAGAAGAGGCGGGTGCACAGGTGCGGCCGCCAACGCTGTACACAAACGGCCCTGTCCCCACCGCCGTCTTTGAAACAGCCAAGAGATTCGACGCCAAACCTGTGGCAGGCCGCAGTCTAAAGGATGAGGGCCGACCTCTGGACATTACGTTTGACGGCCTCACCAAGGAAAGAAGCAAGGCCTGGAACGCCATCGCAGATCACTTCATCGATTGCATTCTGGATGGCGTCCCTTGCGAGGCGCCCCTGCGCCATGGTTTGACCGCACAAAAGATGATGGAAGGGTTACTTATGAGCGCGGAGACCGGCCGGGAACTGCGACTCGACAGTGGAAGGGTGGACTGAGGTTCTGGTTCAAAGAAGGCTGATAAACAAGGAGGCAAGTGATGCCGATTTTGGATGAGAAAGACTGGGCATTCTGGGAAGAGAACGGCTATGTCGTAATCCCCAATGCTGTGCCGCAGGAGAACCTTGACGCACTCGTAGAGCAGATCTGGACCTTCCTGGAGATGGATGAAGCCGACCAGGAGACCTGGTACAGGTACCGGCCCTACACGCGTGAGGATCTGTGTTCTCCGATCTCGCAGGCGGGGATGGTGGAAATGTACCAGCATCAGACCCTGTGGGACAACCGCCAGTACCCGCGCCTCCATGAGGCTTTCAGCGAGATTCTGGGCACGGAGAAACTGTGGGTATCCTTGGATCGCGCCAATATGAAGCCGCCCGACCGCGCCGACAGGCCGGAATGGGGCCACAAGGGTATGATTCACTGGGATATTGACACCAGCGCATTGCCCCTGATGGAGGGCGACGACGTCGCCGCAACCTGGCGTCCGGATCCTACAACCCATACGGGCGTGCAGGGCGTCCTCTATTTGACGGATACAGGCCCAGACCAGGGCGGCTTTCAGTGTATTCCCGGTTTTCACAGGACGTTCTACGAATGGGTAAGAACGCAGCCGGCTGACCGCAATCCGCGCTTTCCAGACATGACTGGGCTCGACATCAAAGTCGTGGAGGGAAAGGCTGGTGATTTTGTCATCTGGCACAAGCTGCTGGCGCACGGTAACGGCCACAACCGCTCGCCGCGGCCGCGGTTGGCCCAGTACATCACAATGGGGCCGGCGCCTGCGAAAGACGAGGCGCAGCGGGCGGCGCGTATCCGCTCCTGGCAAGAGTGCCGCCCCATGGAAAACTGGCCTGGAGACCTCCGCGACTGGGAGCACCGGCATCAGACACCGGCTAAGCTGACGACTTTGGGACGCAAGTTACTTGGGGTGGACTCCTGGAACTAGATGCGAGAGCACGCTTACAACTTAAATCGTGACTGCTAAGTCCTTGCCCAAAGGCGCTTATGATTCAGTGTGGCGAAAGATGTTTCTCTCTCCTCACTTCTCTTTACTCTCTCCTCGCTTTTGGGCGGTCGGGCCTATTCGGCCCTCCCTTGTGCGGGGGCTCCGCCCCCGC
>VYDA01000349.1:0-2975 GCA_009843665.1 Caldilineaceae bacterium SB0675_bin_29
CTCCATCGGGTTTTCCTGGGCCGGCGTTACATCCCAGTCTTCTTCATTGAAGTCGACGGTTTCGGTTTCTTTGCCACCGTCATCCAAGGCAACGCCTTTCAGATCGATCGTCAACAGGTCGCCGTACTGGCTGGGGCGGTCGGCCTCAACGTAGTCGGCATTCTGTTCGAGAATGGCCTGGACGCGTTCCTGAATCTGTTCTTCGTCAGCCTCGACTTCCTCTTCTTCTACGCGCATGCCGCGGTAGTCGCCCAGTTTTACCTCTGGTGGAAGGGGAATGGTGAGGTGGAAGCGAACTGCTTGCTCCATGTCGACGTTGTCAAGACTTCCCATGAAGTAAGGCTCCAGCCCTTCCTGCTCGAGCGCCTCCTTGTAGACCTCTTGCCCCAATTCGTCGACAAACTCGTTGACAATCGCCTCCCGACCCACGAATTGAAGCAAGATATGAAAAGGGACACGGCCCTTACGAAAGCCGGGAATGCGCACTTGTTGGGCGATTTTGCGGGCCGCCTTACGCATTTCCTGATCGATGCGCTCCTCAGCAACTTCGATTGTCATTGCGAGTTGGCGGCTATCCAATGGTTCTGTGGAAACGGTCAATGTCATCGTATCTTGCCTCTCATTGTATCTTGAAAGCAGAAGCTTAGAGGGCGTCGCCGCCCAGTGTGAGTATCGTCAACAGGGGACCGGCGGCGAAGTGTTCCTTCTTCGCCCAAATGCCGTAAGAGTAGAGGGCTGCGAGGGTGGCGGTGTAGGCGAGCACGCCGGCTAGCCCGTGTTCAGGGAAGATGGAGACGGAAAGAATCACGCACAAGAAAAGATTTGAAAACAGTAGAACTGTGGAGACCGATCTTGTACAGCGTCCCAGCTTGGGCACGTCTACCAGAGCGAAACCGCGCCACTTTCCGGGAAAGAGATCAAACGCCAAATGGAGTGCAACGCCGGCCGCAAAGCCGGTGACCAACCATTCGGCCCATTCAACAGATGCAAGGGACAATCCGGCCCATAGCAGAGCGGGCATCAGGAAGCTGTGGGTGACGATTGACCTGTGGCGGAGGCGGAAAAGCCTGAACCTGTCGATGTCCGGGAACAGGGTTCCCAGCCATGCTCCGAGGGCGAAGCAAGCGAAGCCAATCGCAACCGTCAGCAGGTCCAGGCCGGCGAATTCAAGCACGTAGTGCGTTCCGTGTCATCAATGAGCGTCCGATATCCAACTGCACGGGGAGACAGTCAGGACCCGCACAAATAGTTACTGAATTTTGGAGCGCCACCTTTGAGTATAGCACACCAGAGAGTCCACCACACAAAACGAGCAGGTTTTTTGTGTGTTTGGATAGATGAGCATCACGGGTGTCTGAGCGAAGCAGAGAGGCCCTACTGAGTTATGTCCGTTTGAAGGCTCGCTCCAGTTCACCGGCGCTCAGTTTCAGCATTGTGGGTCGTCCGTGGGGACAGGTACGCGGGGCCCTGCACTCTTCCAACTGGCGCACCAATTCCTTCATCTCGATGTCGCTCAGGATCTGGCCCGCCTTGATCGATGCGCGCTTACACACCATTTTCACGAGGCGCGCCTCCAACTCCTCTCCCACCAGGTCGCGGCTCTCGGCAAGGCCCTGCACAATCTCATCGAGGGCGCGTTCAGCATCCTGGTTAGACAGGATGCTGGGTACGGCGCGAACGAGGAAGGTATCGCCACCGAAATGTTCGACACCAAAACCGATTGCGTTCAGGGCATGCAGGTGTTGGGCCACCAGACCGGCGCGGGCATCGCCCACATGGATAGAGATCGGGGCTAACAGGCCTTGGCGGGCAACTCCACCTTCTGTGCCGCCGTTTTCGCGCTGGGCCATATATTTCTCGTACAGAATGCGCTCGTGGGCAGCGTGCTGATCGATCAGATACAGCCCCTCCGGGCCTTCGGCGACAACATACATTGCACCGGCCTGGCCCACCACACGAAGGGGCGGCAGCGCTTGTTCGTGGTGACGGGGGGCCGAATCCGGTTCACCGGCAGACGGAGAAGGTAAATCGTCCGCTTGCGGGCTGAGCGCGTCCACCGGCAGATCCACGTCAGGCTGGTCGGCGGCCGGCGGCTCGAAAGGCATTGCGGGCTGCCTGTCGACGCCGGCGTTGAGAATTGCGCGACGACGGGCATACCAGCCGGCCTGACGCAGGTGGTCAGGATCTTGTGGACCAGGGTCCTGGCTGGGCCAACTGGCCCGTGCTTCCGAAGGCCGTTCGTCCTCTTCGCCCAGTTCCATGGACGGCACACCGACGCTATCGATGACCGCCCGGCGCACAGTGCGCTGGACAGCGCTGAACAGTTTGTTGGCGTCGACGAAACGCACTTCCGTCTTGCGGGGGTGCACGTTTACGTCGACCTCAGTAGGAGGCAGTTCGACGAAGAGGACAGCTAACGGGAAACGCCCAACCGGAAGCAAGGTGTGATAGGCCTGAACGACGGCGTGTGTCAGGCTTCGATCTTCGACATAGCGCCTGTTGATGAAGAGGTTAATCTGGGCGCGTGTTGGACGTGTGAGGGAAAGGGAACTGACGAACCCGCTGACGCGTACACCTTCGAAACGGGCAGATGGCCTGGAGGTGGTTTGGCGAGGCTGCAGATGGCCGGCGGCCGGCTGAGTCGCCGAGGCAGGAGTGTCAGCCGTTTCTGACATGAAATCGATTTCGTCTTCTTCTGGCTGAGGTCCCTTGCGGGAGAAGGCGGCTGCCCGGTCAGCGGCGGCGGGACCCGCGCGGCGAGCTCCTTCTTCGCGCAGACTGCCTACGCCAACCATCTGATGGACATTCCGGCGGCCGTAAATCGCGGCCAGTACTTCGTCGACGCGGCCGGTACCTTCGGTGAAGAAGGAGAGTTTGCCTTCGGTAAAAAGCTTGAAGCGGCAGGAGGGATAGGCCAGGGCATAGCGTTGGACAATGGCGGCGATGTTGCCAGCCTCGGATGCCGGGCGCCGCAG
>VYDA01000349.1:2985-13236 GCA_009843665.1 Caldilineaceae bacterium SB0675_bin_29
GTGTGTTGAAAAAGATATTTTCGACGGTGACAACTGTGCCGACGGGCAGTCCGGCAGGCTGGTTGCGGATGACCTTTCCGCCTTCGATACGCAGCTCCTGGCCGGATTCGGCGTCTGCGCGGCGGCTCTTGAGAGTCGTCTGGCTGACGGCAGCGATACTGTAAAGGGCTTCACCGCGGAAGCCGAATGAGGTGATGCAGTCGAGGTCCGCGGCGCTGGCCAGCTTGCTGGTTGCGTGACGTTGCACAGCTAACGGAAGCTCGCCGGCGGAGATGCCGTGCCCGTCGTCGGTTACCTGCAGGAGGCGCTGTCCCCCTTCCCTGATCTCGACTTGCACTTCGGTCGCGCCGGCATCCAGGCTGTTCTCGATGAGCTCTTTGGCGACATTTGCCGGGCGTTCCACCACTTCACCGGCGGCGATCTTGGCGGCTACGTCCTGGGAAAGCAGGTGAATGTCCATAGTTCGCTCAGTATACCATTTATGCGCGCGATCGTTCCCGCGCGGGGCCTCCCGACGGTGCCGGAGAGATACCAATGTGAGACTGAAGTTCTGGAAGAAAACTACGGTGCGCCTTCAGGTTGACTGTGAGGAGCACTTCCGCGGACTGGGTTAACGAATAGATGTTCTTGGCCAGCTACATCGACGATGAGTACGGCGACGGCGCAAACCGGCGAGGAACTGGTCTCCTGCCCTCCGTAATCGACGGACTGAGCAATGGCGTAGACACCTGAGACAAGAGCTTTTTTGCCCGCAGGTGCGTCAACCAGCGCCGCCCGAAGGGAGATGCCGTCATAATCCGGATCGATTAGAACGGCCCGCACCTGAGCACGCCAGCCGCGAGGCAACGACATCTTTGCCTTTCCGGCCAAAATGGCCACTTGTGGGCTGTGAAACTCATCGATTCGAACTGTCAGCAGGCCTTCTGCCCGCTCGCACTGGATCTTTGCACCGGGTGTCGAGGTGGTTACAGACTGGTGATTGCCGTCCTTCGCGGAGTCGCCAGCGCCAACACGAAGTATGCGATATCCGCCCTTACCTTGAGCGCCAGGGACCTTGCCGCCACGCTTGGTGTTAAAGCGGCCATCTCCGTCTGAAGGGACCGATTCTGATGGATGCCAGTGCCGGCTCAGGCGGCAAGCGGCCGAACGGACTGCACGCCAGGAACTGTCGCAACCTATCCATTCACGGCCCAGCTTGTGGGCGACTGCCAGGGTGGTGCCGGAGCCTGCGAAGGGGTCGAGTATCAGCTCGCCGGGACGCGAGGCGGTTTCAAGGATTCGCTGCAGCAGCTTCTCTGTCTTTTGCGTTGGGTAGTTCTCGTCCTCGCCTGGAACCGTGCCAAGGCCGGCGATGTCGTCCCAGATGTTGTCCACAGGCCTCGTGAGCAGGTACCGGTTGCGCCCGGTTTTCTTCAGGTAGTATTTGACGCCAATGTTTCCCCCCTTGGAGGCAAACACTCTCTGCGCGTCTTCGTCGACGACGACCTCGCCGCCGAACGGGGCGTACAGCCGCCCTTCTTCGAAGAGGGCCTTCAGTCGCTCGAAGCCATATGTGCCGGGATCCGATGTACGGAAGAAGCCGAGCTTGTCGCGCATGTACTGCGCCGCAGCGGCTTCCTCGGTGAGAACGAGTTCGCGTTTGGGGGCATTCCATGGGGGACGCCCGCGGGGCGTGCTGCGAAAGATGTGAATGGCCTGGGCACTGTGGGGAAAGTAACGGGCGTGGACTTTGGCCCCGCGCATAGTCTGACTCCGCCAGAAAACCGTGTTGAGATGCGACTCGGAGCCGAAAACTTCCTCGAGCAGAAGAAGCAGATGTGCCTGCATGCGGTGATCGCAGTGCAGCCAGAGGGTACCGTCCTCGTGCAAGAGCTCGCGCAGGAGGAGCAGGCGGTCGGCCAGAAACTGGAGGTAGTCTTTCGGTTGCCAGACATCATCGTATGCGGCGGCTTCGCCCAGGGTGGGCTGCCCCTTCCCGCGCAGGCGAATGCGGCTGGTATAGGTGCGATTCGAGTTATATGGTGGATCCAGGTACACCAGACCGACGCGGCCGCGATAGCCTTGAGCCAGCAGCCAGGAGAGCGAATCGAAGTTATCGCCATACAGCAAAAGTCCCCCGTTGCCCAAGCCTGTGACGGGCGGCGGGTAGCTCTCCAGTTTCGTTGCGATGGGGTTGGTGGGCTCGACTGTAAGACTTTTGCGAGGCCACGTGAGGCTGATCTGGTCCCCTTCTTGGTTTGGCGGCGCGGTCTCGGTTGTCATAAAGATTGTGAGATCAAGGCTGGGTTGCTCTAGTAGCGGAACCGGGACCCCGGATCTCGATTCTGAGCGGGACCAGTACGTTGGGCGCCCGATCCAGGCTCGGTGTCCAATCGAAAGACCCGGCAGCGAAGTTGTTAGCTGCCGGGTCTCCTATTCTGAAATCACTTGGTAAGATCAGGGCAGTCCCTGACATGTCAGGGAGACCATCTCACTCCTTGGGCGGGTCAGATTCAGTGCGAACTTCCGCCAGTCATTGCGGGAACGAAATGCACTTCGCTGTCCGGTCCCACTGCCGCACGCAGGCCGCGATTCTGCACAGCGCCGTCGACGGCTACCGTCCAGCCGGGACGGATGCGTCCTTCATCGATAATACGCTCGGCGACCCCCGGGAAGCGTTCCTCCAGGGCTGCGACCAGCTCGCGCACCGATTCGCCTTCGGCCTCGACGATTTGCTGGCCGTTGGTGAGCGAGCGCATCAGCGGCGGAATCCAGACTTTGGCCACGCTCAGTCGTCTCCTGGAACCAGTTCAGCTTCCTCAGCCTCCTTGGCCCACATGGCTTCGAGGAGATTGGCCGGAGAGATGGGAAGCTTGTCCATGCGCACTCCAGTGGCCTGGTAGACTGCGTTGGCGACTGCGCCGGCGGGAGGCACAATATTGACCTCACCTACGCCGCGTACACCATAGGGGTGCGCGGGGTGGGGGACTTCGACCAATATTGTTTCGATCATGGGCAGATCCAAAGACGTAGGCATACGGTAGTCGAGAAGACTGGCGTTGAGAAGATGGCCTTCGTCGTCGTAGATGTACTCTTCATTGATTGCCCAGCCGATACCTTGGGCGACGCCTCCCTGCATCTGTCCTTCAACATAAGAGGGGTGAATCGCTTTGCCAACGTCCTGGGCGATCGTGTAGCGGAGAATCGTGATCTTGCCCGTATCGGGATCGACCTCAATGTCGACGCATTGCGTAGAGAATCCTGGGCCGAAGTCCTGGGGATGGACGGTCGAACTGGCCATCAGTGGCTCTTCTCGCTGCACGAGGCCGGCGGCCTCGACGAAGGGAACGCTTTCGCTGCCAGCGCTGAAGGTGCCGTCTTCGTAGGTTACGTCGGCGGCGGCAACATCCCACTGATCGGCGAGGCGGCTCTTCATTTCCTCCAGGAGCTGCCGGCCGAGGTTGTAGGCGGCCAGACCGGGGGCGAAGGTGGTGCGGCTGCCGCCGGTCACATCGTTGTAGGAGACCGTGTCAGTATCCACAACGCGGGCCTTGACCTGCTCATATTCGATGTCCATGGCCTCGGCTAGCTGCATGGCGATCGAGGCTCGCGTACCGCCGATGTCGGTGGACGCCTCGTTGAGATTGACCGTGCCATCGGGGTTGAGGACAGCGGTGGCGCTGGACTGACCGCCCCAATTGTTCCAATAGCCGGAAGCGATGCCGCGGCCGCGGTAGTTGCCTTCGAGCGGCGACTGGTAGTGTTCCGAGTCGCGGATGGCTTCCACAGTCTCGATTTGACCGATGCGGGCGTACTGCAGGCCGTCCGGCCGGCGGTCGTTTTCCTTGGCGCCGTTGAGAATGCGGAATTGGGCCGGATCAATGCCCAACTTTTCGGCGAGTTCGTCGACAACGCTTTCAACCGCAAAGGCAACATTGGTTCCGCCGGGGGCGCGGTAGGCTGCGCTGCGGGGCCGGTTGACGATGATGTCGTAGCCGTCGACCTGAAGATTGTCGATGGCGTAGGGGGCCAAGCTCACGTTGGCGGCGGCGCCGACGGGTGAGCCGGGGTAGGCGCCGGCCTCGTAATAGAGCTCGGCGAGGGCAGCAGAGATCTTGCCGTCTGCATCGACGCCGATCTTCACACGGATGTTGGAGCCTGAAGTAGGCCCTGTTGCGGCCAGGACGTCGGCCCGGCTCATCACGATCTTTACAGGTTCGTAGCCGGCTTTTTGGGAGAGTATTACGGCGACCGGCTCGACATAGACGTTGATCTTGCCGCCGAAGCCGCCTCCAATCTCGGTGGGAACCACTTTGAGTCGTGAGACCGGGATCTTCAGGATCTCACAGACCTGGCCGCGCACAGCAAAGGAACCCTGCGTGCTGGTCCAGATTATGATCTGGCCGTCGGCGCTGTACGAGGCGGTGGCGGCGTGCGGTTCGATGTAACCCTGGTGGACGGTTTCTGTGCGGTATGTGCGGTCGACGACCAGGTGTGCGCTGTCAAAACCGGCGTCGAGGTCGCCGCGCTGGTGGCGGAAAAAGGAGGCCAGGTTAGTCTGCTCGGCGCCGATTTCACCCATGGAATCTGTGCGCAGCGTCTCCAGTAGGATAGGCGCATCGTCTGCCAGGGCGTCGTCAACGGTCATCACCGGTGGCAGCAGTTCGTAGTCGACTTCGATCAGCCCGGCGGCCTCCTCAGCGATATGAGGAGTGGTCGCGGCCACAGCCGCCACTGCATGGCCGTGGTAAAGGACCTTCTCATTTGCCAGGACGTTGTCGCTCAGGTATTTGAGGTTGATGGCGCCTTCGCCCAGGTCTTCGACCTTGTCTTCGGCCTCGGGCAGGTCGGCGGCGGTGACGACAGCGCGCACACCGGGCAGGGCTTCGGCTTTGCTGGTGTCGATGGAGCGGATGTGGGCATGGGCGTGTGGACTGCGCAGGACGAAGCCGTGCAGCAGCCCGGTCATCTGCACGTCAGCGGCGTAGATCGCGCGGCCCGTGACTTTGTCCACGCCGTCCGGCCTTACAGGACGTGTGCCGATGACCTTGTAACCATTCTGACCGTTGGCGGACAGTTTACCAGTTCCATTCTGTTTCGTAGCGGCCATTTGATCTCCTCCTCGGCCTTACGCGTCGTTTTCGGCCACGTCCAATACTGCTCGCACGATCTTGTCGTAGCCAGTGCAGCGGCAGAGATTGCCAGCCAGCCACAGTCGCACATCGTGCTCGCTGGGGTCGGCGTTGTCATCCAAGAGTGCTTTGGCAGAGACGATGAATCCCGGCGTGCAGATGCCGCATTGCAGAGAGGCGTGCTCAAGGAACTTCTGCTGGAGGGGATGCAGCTGACCATCTTCTGCGATTCCTTCGATAGTTACGACCGAGCGGCCTTCGACTTCCGGCGCCAGAACGAGACAGGAGTTGACGAGAACGCCGTCGAGGATGACGTTGCAAGCGCCACAGTTGCCGTTGCCGCAGCCCTCTTTGCTGCCGATCAGCCCAAGATTGTCTCTAAGCGCCTCCAGCAAAGTCTGACGAGGCTCGCAAAGGAAAATAGTCTCTTCACCATTCAGTGTTGTCTCTACAGCGATCTTTTTAGCCATGTCCGTTCAGTCTCCCCAGTTCGTCAACAGTGTTGGTGCCTCGTGCCCGGTCAATTGCGATCCTCAGCGTGCGTTGTGTCAGAACAGCTGACAGGTGTTTGCGCTGGGGAATCGTTCCACGCATGTCACTGATCGGTCTTGCTGCGGCCTTGGCCAGGTCGGCGGCCTTAGCGAGTGACTCTTCGGAGACCGGTTGGCCGGCTAACGCGTCGCCCGCCTCCTCGACAAACAGCGGGGTCGGCGCAACAGCGCCCAGTGAAACGCGCGCAGACTGGATAGTGCTCTTGTCATCGCTCAAAACGACTGAGGAGCCGGCGCCGACAACCGCAATGTCCATTTCATTGCGTGGGATAAAGCGCAGATAGGCTGCGCCGAAGTTTGCGGGCGGTGTAGGGAACTCAAGAGCTACCAGGAACTCGCCGGTTCCCAGGACGTTGCGGCCAGGGCCCGTGCAAAAGTCTTCGGCTGCGACGGAGCGGCGGCCGTTGGGTCCGGCAATGTGGCAGGTGACGCTGTGGGCAATGAGATTGGGAATCGAATCTGCGGCTGGAGACGAGTTGCAGAGGTTGCCGCCGATGCTGGCGCGACCCTGAATTTGGGTGCCGCCGATCAGGTGTGTCGAATCGATCAGAGCCGGATAGGCATCGCGGATGGCCTGGTTGGCATTGATCGAATGGCAGGCAACCGATGCGCCCAGGGTCAGACCATCACCGCTGATGGAAATCGCCATCAGTTCAGGGATTCTCTTCAAGTCTACGACAGTGTCCAGTGCAAGGCGCCCTTCCTGGAGCTGAGCAATCAGGTCCGTACCTCCGCTCAGCGGTCGGGCCCTTCCCCCCCCGGCAGCCAGGGCCGAGATAGCCTCGTCCACACTAGTTGGTGCTACAAAATCAAATGCTTGCAAAGAACAACCTCCTCGATGGGTTCGGGTATTGGAGTCTCTATGCGCGGAATGTTTGTCGACGTCCGCTTTGGAATACGAGGAAATCAAGAAATCACAAGGAGCCTACATCGGTTCAGTTATACCATAAGATCAGACGAGAAGAAAAACGGACGTACCGATTTGCACGCGACGTCGGATCGGCTCAACCGGTCTGAATGGAGTATGATACCTGCGGCACCGTAAGTCGGAACCCCGTGCCAGTTGGTTCTGCGACCAAGCCGAATCGGATGAAACTGCTATATCTTGCCATAGCCTATCTCCTGGGCGTAGCAGCCGGACAGATTCTCTGGAAACAGGGATGGTTTGGCTGCGGTATCGGCGACCACTTCTGGATTGCCAGTTTGGTTCTTGTTTGCGGTTGTCTGTGGATGGACGCCAACAGCGACCGCCGAACTGTGGAGCCGATGCACTGGCTGGCCTCGGCGGGATTCTCTCAGCCGCGCGGGACCTTCTCTGCCTGGTTCACCTGCGCGATCGTGCTGACCGGCATTTGCGGTTTCTTGCGTCTTGGCTCGCACACGCCTCAACCCTGCCCTGGGCCATCCGACCTCGCTTACTATAACCTGGGCAGTGGGGAAAGCATCAGCCGCGTGACAGTCGCAGACGGCTATGTGGCGAGCTATCCAACTCTAGCGGATGGACGGCAGTGGCTGGACATCAGTGTGGAGTCTGTGGAGGTCGACGGCCATCGGAAAAAGGTCAAGGGCCGCCTGCGACTTCAGACGACCGCCGATTATCGCTTTCGCTTCGGTGAAGGTGTGCGTGTGAAGGGCCAGCTGATGGAACCGCCGGTTTTCGAGGGCTTTGATTACCGGGCCTACCTGGCGCGCAAACAGATTCACAGCCTGATGGTGCGGCCGCATGTCGAAATACGTAAGCGCCCGAATCGCGGCGGCCTCAGAGGTCAGTTCGTCTTTGGGATACGCAGTCGCGGTGATAGGATGTTGAACCGCTTGCTTACGGAACCCTACGCGGGGCTGGCCAGCGGAATGCTTCTTGGCATTGAAGCCGGTATTCCTGAGGAGCTTTACGAAAAGTTCAACCTCACTGGCACCAGCCATGTGATTGTGATCAGCGGCAGTAATGTGGCGCTTGTGACGGGCGCAATGATGGGGGTAGGCATCTGGCTGTTTGGACGACGCGGCGCGCTGTGGCCCACGCTGGGGGGTCTCGCTCTGTACACGCTACTTGTAGGCGCCGACGCCGCTGTGATGCGGGCGGCTCTGATGGGGGGACTTTTTGTAATTGCCACTGTGCTTGGTCGTCAGGGCACGGCACTGGTTAGCCTGGCCGCTGCATGCTGGCTGATGACTCTGTTGAATCCCCTCATGCTCTGGGACGTGGGTTTCCAGCTAAGCAGTGCGGCCACAGTGGGCCTGATCCTGATGGGTCCTGCACTTTTGGAAAGCTTCAAAGCATTTTGGAACAAGGTGGGAAGAGGCCTGAGGCGGCGGGGAGCAATTCCTGAAGGTTCCAAGTCGGACTTTCTCCGCCCCAATTCAGTCGGTGACCTGTTGCGGGATGCTTTGCTGACGACTGTAGCGGCCAGCATCGCTACATACCCCTTGATCGTGTTCTACTTTGGTCGTCTCAGTTTGATCAGTTTGCTCTCGAATCTTCTCATCGCGCCCGCACAGCCCGGGATTCTGATATTTGGCGGCTTGGCCCTGGTCGTTGGACTCTCCGGCCTGGAGCAGCTGGCACGGTTGTTGCTGTTCATACCCTACGCAGGTCTATGGTGGACGACGACTGTCGTGAACTGGAGCGCGAGTATTCGGGGCGCCAGCGTGGAGGTTGACTGGTTCGGAGGCGGCGCCGCGGCTTTCACATACGCTGGCATTCTCGGACTGTACTGGCGAAAGGCGATTTCGGGCTACGTCAGGATGTTGTGGCGCAGGACCGTCCGAACTTTCGCCCGGCACCGAGGTGGTGTGTCGACAAGGAGACAGATGGGCGACATTCTGGTCGCGACACCGACATGGATGTTTGGCGCCTTTTCCGTCGTTGCCGGGATGCTGTGGTGGATGGCCATGACACAGCCAGACGGCCAGCTTCACGTGCACTTTCTTGACGTAGGACAGGGAGACGGCATATTCATCCAAACGCCGAGCGGGCGCCAGCTGTTGATCGATGGGGGCGATGACAGCCAGCGGCTGTTCGCCGAGCTAGGCGAGGTCATGCCGTTTTGGGACCGGGAGATCGATTATGCGATCGTGACCCACCCCGACTGGGACCATGTGGGCGGTCAGACCGACCTGCCTGAACGTTTCAGGATCGGCCACGCGTTAATCAGCGAGAATACGCGCGGGCACGAAGATTCAAAGAGCTGGCTGGCGGCCTTCCATGAAGCAGAGGTGCCTGTGGAGGGGCTCCAGCAGGGAGGCTGGCTGGATCTGGGTGACGGCGTGGCGCTGTGGGCGCTGTGGCCGCCGCCTGAAGAGGCGCTGCACAACTTTGAAGAACATGACAAGAACGAGAGGTCGCTAATCCTGAAGCTGGTCTACGGTGAGTTCACAGTCCTGCTGACGGGCGATGCCGGTCAGCCCAGTGAGGAGCGGCTGCTGCGCGGAGGACGGCCGCTCGCGGCGCACGTGCTGAAGGTCGGACATCACGGCAGCGAGCACAGCAGCGGCAAAGGCTTTGTCGAAGCGGTCGGTCCCAGTGTGGCTGTGATCCAAGTCGGAGCAGAGAACCGTTACGGCCACCCAGACCGTGAAGTACTGGAGATACTGGACGGGCGGCTCGTTCTCCGCAACGACCTAGAAGGGCGTATCCACATTTGGAGCGACGGGAAGCTGATGTGGATTTGGACCGAAAGCGGTGCCGTCGGCGACCTGATTGAACTGAGCGGCGCGGCGACGACCGTACAGAAAGAGTGGGATTGAAGAAGAGACGCGAACACCCGTTTTAGCCCTCTGATTCAGGTGCGACGCTGGCCGACTCAGCTATTGGTCATGCATCCAAGTTTGCGTCCGGAAAGGTGAGATAGAGGAGCGTGAACCCGAAGACGACGACGAGACGAAAGGCAGACTGAAGGCCATTCCAGACATCTGACTGCCACATCAGGAACCATTCCCCGCCGACTGAGTTAAAACCTGTAAACCACAGGATGATACCCAAAGTCAGTCCAGCGATCGCGATGCCCTTGGCCTGACTGAAGTTTTTGGCGTCATCTTTCGCACGGAAAAGGCGCAGTCCTCCCCACCAGCAAAGCAAAGCGACCGCTGCTTCAACAAGGATGATGACCCAATAGAGCGAATGATGTATTGCAGTCAGGTCAATTGCGCGCCACATCCCCTGGTTGTCGGGGAAGGTCGTGTCCATTTTGAGGACGTGGACAACGAACCAGTAGTTTGAATCATAGTCGGAAAGGTTGTTGAACACTACGAGTGAGGTATGCAGGGCAATGACCCAGACCAGGATGGTCTTCGATAACCTTGTGAACATTTCTCCTCCGAACTATGGCACCTTGATGTGTCATATTGTAGACGTATTGGTGGGGTGATGCAGACCAGAAATCGAGGGGGGTTGGCCCTATTGGCAAAGGGAATACGCCAGGCATGGACTTGCCCAAAAGACGCAGGCGACGTCCGATTCAGATGTCAAGGGGATGGGCAGTTCGTAGCTACTGAGCCATATTCTGTGTGTGTTCGTGTGATCTGTGTGCGGTCTGTCTGGGCGGAATGTACGGTCAGTATTTCTGTAGCGGGCTCGCGATGGTCATAGC
>VYDA01000646.1 GCA_009843665.1 Caldilineaceae bacterium SB0675_bin_29
GCCTCCAATTCAGGCCAAATCGGCGTATGGCGGTCTTCGTACTCTTTGTGCTGGTCGGGATTCACTGACATGACAAACGCTTTCCGAATCATACTGGCTCCGCCTTTCTCGTCTCGAAATGGTCGGTCTCTATCGACAGGACCAAAATGTTGCGGATTCTCTTCTTTTTGCCTTCCTATCTGTGTGCTGATGTGGTCGAAGTTTCAACGCTCTCATCTCAGGCCTGATTAACCATAAGATTGGCACAGCTGAAGGATTCGGCCAAGTCACGACAGAGAATCGGACAATATTCTCTAGGACTCTTGTGCCATGAAAGCAACGGCGAAAAGAGACCGAGGCACGCAAAGCGCGAAGGGATCACAACACTCGGAAACCGAAAGCTCCGAGCACATTCCTCATGGTCTGTCCTCACGAATACTCTCTGTGGCAAGAGGGATTCGGGTGATCGTGAATCGCTTTCGACATTCTATGTGTTATAGTTGGACAATGTTCGAAAGCTGCCTCTTCAACTGAAATTATCCCCCCTCAATCTTGAAGTCCTTTGGTCCCCGGAAGGAGGAGCCAAGATGAAATACCCCCACGTAGTGCTCTCAGTATCAATTCTCATTTCCTTTACAGCGCTTGCTGCGTGCATTCCAGGCAATATGCCGGAATTAGAGAGCGAAGCTCCGGCCACAACCGGACCTGCGGCCACTGCAGCGCCAGCCCCTACTACGACTTCCGCCACCACCACTGAACCTGAATCCGAGACAGCCCCCGTCCATTCCTCGTCCTTCGACGCCACCAAGTATGAAAATGTCTGGGTTCACGCAATCGAAGAAAGAGAACACGAAGGCCGTTCCCTGCTGCGCGTATCCTATCCCATAACCGAACAGGATGCGATCAACGCCCGCATGGAAGCCGTAACGCAGGAATTCATCGACGAGTGGCGTACGAGCGCAGCCGAGACCGAAGCGAGCTATCAGAAGTACAAAGAAGAGACAGGAAGAGAGGCCGCCACCTTTATCACGCACTACCGACAACACTTCGACGTATCAATCGCTAACGAAAACCTGATCTTCTTCGACATTGTTCGATCGATTCACACGGGCGGGACCGGCAACTCCTTTGTCGTCGGCTACATATTCGACCGCCGAACTGGCGCCGAGTTGACAATCGCCGATCTCTTTGTGGATGACAGCTACCTGGAGCGACTCTCGACTCTGTCCAGAGAGGCGCTGGCTGAGCGCATAAGCAAAGAAGAGTTGGCAAGCGACCCTGAATGGGTGGAGAGCGGTACCGCGCCGGCAGCCGAAAATTTCGACAACATTTTGCTCCTGGCTGACGGTACAATCTTGGTCAGGTTCGACAAATACCAGGTTGCCGCCGGGGTCGAAGGCGTTGTTGAGATTGTACTGCCGCTGGACGCTATCGCCGATCTTCTCAAGCCTGAGATCCGGGAGCTGCTGGGCCTGGAGGCCGAAACGACTTCCCGCCGATCCGGGGTTGCTACATCAGCAGTTCACCCTCAAGCATTGGCACTTTCGCCGGAGCTGGCATCGACCGATCTTTCGGCCTCTATCTATCGCAGCTCTGCCCTGAGCATCATCAAGAGGTTCCCGAGGTCGGTACAGCCCAAGCCAACGGCCCAGGATGACATCAACTGCCGCGAAGTCGCCTGCGTGGCTCTCACATTCGATGACGGCCCCTCGTACTACACCGAAGGCCTGTTGGACATACTCAAGGAGCACAATGTTAAGGCAACCTTTTTCGTCCTCGGAACACAGGTCCGCATCCAATCTGAAACCGTTCAACGCATGTTCCGGGAGGGTCATCAAATAGGAAACCACACCTGGGACCACCCCAACCTGACTCGGATGTCAGATGATCAGATTCGCGAACAGTTACAACAGACAGACAATCTCATCGCCCAAATCATCGGTGAATCGACGCCGTTCATGCGCCCGCCTTACGGCGCCTACAACGACAATGTGCTGGCAGCCTCCGGCCTGCCCATCATCTTCTGGAGCGTCGACCCGCTCGACTGGAAAGACCGCGTCGCTGCGACGGTGGCTGCCAGAATCGTCGACGCGCCCGCAGGGGCGATCATCCTCTCTCATGACATTCACAAGTCCAAAGTCGACGCAGTACCCGCAATCATCGCCGCCCTGAAAAGCCGTGGAATCCACATGGTCACCGTCACCAAACTGTTCGAACCTCAGACTCTGCACGCGCAAAACGTTTACATCCGCCAGGATGACTCGCCATCTCAATAGGGCGTTTTCAGGATGCGTCTAACCCTTTAAATTGCGGTCGAATTCTCGCAAAGGCTTCATGAGAGCCACTTCCTGCAAGCCGCAGTTTCGACTGAGGCTGCCGAACTAGAATGGCCTTGATCCAAATTTTCGTGTAGTGAAACATAGATCCCCATAAACCAAAACAATACAATTCTCCCTATATGAAAAACAAACCCAACGTAATCATCTGCATCTGCGACCAACTTCGTGCCTTCGAAGTCGGCTGCTACGGCAATCAGGTAATCAGTACTCCCAATATCGACGATCTGGCCCGCAATGGAGTCCGCTTTGAGCACGCCGTCTCGACCGACCCAGTCTGTATGCCCGCCCGCTCTTCCCTCGTCTCAGGCCAGTACGCCCGCACCTGCATGGGCGCTCTCGGCAACGCCTCTGTGCCCGACGAGCACGGCAGACCCATCGTGGCCTCATGGCCGCTCCAGGAACGAATTCATCTGCCCGACCCCACCATCGCCGAACAGTTCAAAGACGCAGGCTACGACACAGCCCTGATCGGCAAATGGCACATTCACCCCGCCCCCGAAATCGTCGGCTTCGACTACACTCTCCACCCCAGAGTCAACCACCGCCACACAGGACAGGACTTCGTCGAAAACGGCGGGCCCCCGCAACTCGTCGACGGTTTCAGCGTTGACTACGAAATCGAGAACGTACTCTCTTATCTGGCTGCCGACCGCAACAACCCCTTCTTCCTCTACTACAGCATCTCCCCTCCCCACATGCCGCTGGCGGACGCCCCCGAGCATTACCTGACCATGTACGATCCCGATGACATGCCACTCAGGCCCAACGTATTTATCGATGGCGAGATGGCCTATGACGAGCACTGGTTCAAAGTCTACCTCTGGGACTTCCTCTACTACTCGCAGAATCTCCCCTATACGCTTGACCTTCCCGAGGGCTTCGACCTGCGAACTCTGACAGCCCTCTACTACGGCCTCACAACCTGGGTCGACGACATGGTCGGACGCATGATGGAAGGCCTGCGCGCGAACGGCCAGCTCGACAACACGATCGTCGTCTTCACCTCCGACCATGGCGACAACCTGGGCAGCCATCACAGGTTCAACAAGGGCCTCTTGATCGAAGAGTCGATTCGCATCCCAATGATCTTCCACGCCCCTTGGTTGTGGGAGCCTTCCGTCAGCAGCTCACAGGTCGCACAGCTAATTGACATCATGCCTACAGTGCTGGATGCCAGCGGGAGCCCTATACCTGACCACGTGCAGGGACGCAATCTCTCGCCGGTTCTGGCGGGTGACAGCCCGCGACTGGACGAGAACTGGGGCTTCATCGAGACAACAGACGGCGAAATTGGGGTCAGAACGCCCACCCACCTCTTGGGTCGGCGAACTTCCAACAGCGAAGGAGGAGCAGAGAACCGTCCAAACTGTTTCTACGACCTGCGTGACGACCCTTATGAACTGAATGACCTCGCCGGAATCGTAGAACAAGAGCAGGCCGAGTCTGAACTTGATGACCTGCTAACAGCCTGGGACCAGAATACGCCCTGGATGAACTAGAAACTGCGATTCATCTGAACACTGAGATGAGGAAGATTTCTTATGAAGATCGAGGGGTTCACAAAGAGGAAGTTAGGCACTTTCTGAGGGGAAGAGTCCAGAACAGTGACACCTGGCCGCTCACGCCCCTTTTTCGAAGTTTATGCAGACATTCAGGTCCCGCTTGCCCGTGACCTGTATACTATGCGGCAGTGTAATTGTCGCCTTGCCGGCCTCCCACGCATGACTATTCTCGACTGGTTCGCTCCCCACATCAACGGTGACTTGTCTAGCAGCTGCGCGCGGCAGTGTTGCATAAGCCATTTCCTGCACGGTCAACGCCCCGCCCAGTACTTCCCAACGTACACTCTGCGCACTGTCTCCAATGCTTTGCTGAACTGTGCCCCAGCCGGAACCCGTTGTCCAGATCCCCTGAAACGCGTGCGGCCGCCAGCGCGGCGCCAATTCAAGGCGCTCCGAGACCGCCGAGTAACGCATGCCGCTCAACGCCGGGATCGCCGCCCAACTCGCCATCGCGCGTGCGTAGTGATGTCCTGCCTCGTTCTCGTTCCACGGATTGCGCCGCTGCCCGTCAAAGCGCCGCCGGACCGCGCTGATGACTTCCAACCCCTCCTCGATCATATCCTCGAAAACCATATGCACGGCAGCCTGGTACTCGAAGCCCGTCATGACCTCGCCCCAGTAAGGGAAGGGAACTCGCGGCTTATCACCGCCGGGCCAGCTCGCCATCAGCAGTCCCGCCTCTTCTCCCAGCGCATAAGTGCGCATGTTGTTCCAGTGGCCCTTAAGATCGCGACGAAAACTGTAGCGGAACAAGGAGCGCAGCGCTGTCCTGATGTTATCCCGAGACAGTAGGTAACCTAGCCCTGTCAAGTGGGCCATGTACTGCCCTACCAACTGGTCGACCAAACAGCCGCTTCCCATCTGAAACTCGGGATCGGCCAGATTCGTCTCTCCCATACCGGCGCGCAGTTCGGGCAGAGTTTCCTCCAGGCTGGCGGGCGTTCTTACCTGTTGGATGTAGAACTCGCCATTGAACAGATTGGCATCGATCCATGCAGAACCTTGTCGAAAGAGGGCACGACATCTGGCAGAAAACTCGTCATCGCCCACTGCGCCCGCCATCTCCGCGGCCGCCTGCAGCGCTCCAAGGTACCAGATGCCGGACAGCGGATTGGGCCCGAAAAACTCGACGTCGTAAGTGTTATGCTGCACGCCTTCCATGACGCCGTCCTGGTCTGCGTCCCACCCGCCCGGCAGCCACGCATAGCTGACGAGCGAGCGGATGGTGGGCCACTGCCGTTTGAGCCACTCGCCGTCACCGGATAGTTGCCACTCACGGTAACACTTCATCACCACGCCCATCTGACCATCGGCGGCCGCGAACTTCCACGGCTCGCCGCCCAATGGCAGGTGCAGACGAAAGCAATTCATGCCGCTGGGCAGTGTCCCCTCCTCCAGCTCCGAGTCGCGCATGGAACGGGCCAGCGCGGGAAAGACAGAGGCCGTAGCCTGCTCATAGTTCCACACGTGGGTGCAAGAGCCGAAGCAGCTGCCCCGGTCGTCCTCGGTGCCTTCAAATGCGAAGAAGCGGCCGTCAGCAGTTCTGAAGCAGGTCTGGCTGCGCAGGGTCGAGAGGTTGTTCAGCGCAGCCTCTTTCACATCCTGCGATAGACTGGATGCGACCAGGGCGCGGGCAAAGGACAAAGATTCCGCTTCAAGCGCGTCGAGCTGCGGAGCGATCTGAACGGCCGCGTCCCAGGCGTCGGCGTACTGTGATGCATAGTAGTTGCCTACCCAGCCGCCTTCCGCGTCAAGCGTATCCCAACCGCACCCAGCCGCGGTACGGTGGCGAAAGTGCCAGGAGATAAGAAAAGTGAGTGCAACGCTGCCCTGGGGAGGCACGGTCGCTCCGACAGAAAGCGACCCAATCTGACCCTCACCCTCCGGGCTGGGTGGGGCGTCCGCCGGATCGTCGAGGCAGCCGTCTTCAGAAAAGTCATCCCAGAAGTTGAGGATGTGCCGGTTCCAATGCCTTGATCCCCAGCTCCGCCTCCAGGTCGCCTCAGCGCCGACAGCAACCAGGGCCATCGTGCCGTCCTGGGGCGTGCGTGGCGCAACACGTTGCGAGCGCATGAGCAGTCCCTGCAGCGGCAACCCTTTCGTCGTAGCTCGGCGAAGTTCGTTGACGTTGCCGCCCAGAAGTTGCCCCGGCTCCGCCGGCTTGCTGCTCCACTGGCCCCGGCGCCCGCTCGAATCGCAACCGATAAAGTTGTAGAGGCTGCCGGCCACCGACGCCTGAACTGGATGACCGGTCGGGTTCACGAGCACATAGCGCAGAATGGCGACGGGCAATCCTGAGCGATCGACGTCCAGCGGAATCAGCGGGTTGAAAGCCTCCAGATGTACGGTCAAAGGGACGTCCGGATCGCCGAGCGTGTAGCGCGCGAAAGGATAGCAGGCGTCAAGCTCAATATCGCGCATGCGCGGCAGACCGGCCAGCGGGACGCCGGCACCGAATCCTCCTCCTCGGAAAGGGGGCTGGAGGGCCCCCTCCAGGATGCGCGTCACGGCAGGTTCTCCAGGCCGCTGGGCGCGCATCGCGAAAAACGTGTATGGCGGATTGCAGCCCTTGTCGGGACAATTGAAGAGTTCAAAATCGCGAAAATCGGCGCGGCCGCCCAGGCAGAAACTCCCCGTGCCGATGCCGCCCAATGGAAAGGCGATCTCTTGCAGGTATGGCCCTTTGTAGCGGGTCAGAGAGGGCCATTGTGACGGTTCGGTCTGCATTATACCGGTTAAAGAGGAAGAAAATCGCGAAAACTGCTCAGACGGTGGAAAGTGATTCGGTTGGCATCATGGTAATCGGCCGCGCCGCCATAGGCCGTGCGCAGGACATAGATGATGTCCTCACCGTCAAACTGCCAGTCGGGGTACTGGAACGCCACCTGCCCGATCGACTCCTCCCACGGGAGGCCCGAATCATCTTCGATGAGCGTCTTGCACAGCGTCCACCGGATCAGATCCTCCGACGCGCACAGAGACATCACATTGCGTTGATTCGGAAAGCGGGGATCCGTGTTGTTGTTGCACAACATGCAGTAGAGGCCGCTCTCGGGATCGCGACGGATGACGAACTTGGTCATCCCGCCCGGCAAATCAATGAAATCATTGGCCGGGTCAAACGAAATGCGGCGGCCTTCGTCGTGGATGCGAATGACCGCGGCCATGTCCACGACCGGGGCCGTGTTCACGCGGATGATGTTCCACAACGAGCCGGCAGGCGACTCCACCACATTGCCCTCCAGCCACCCCGGCTTGACCGGCGGGACCTCCCAGTTGCTGGAATAAGCGGCATCGTATGGCAGTTTGTTGCTCATGCGCCAACTGGCGGGGTCCAGCAGGTCGGCGTCGGCCGGGGCCGAGATCACAAACGCCTGCATTCTTCGGATCGAGGAATCGGCGTGGATGCCGGGCCAGTCCTTTGGTGCACAGTCTTCGAATGCCCGGTAGATTCGGCCCCCGCTCTCGAGGACCGGCATGGAGGTGCTATGGTAGTTGGGAGGGTCCTCGCCCGGCCCGCCCTGGAACAGGCGTCCGGCGCAGATGCGTTGCGATTGCGTTCTCAACGCCTCCTCGGCGGATCCCACGATTCGGGCGGGATCGCTTCCTTCAGGCGCCAGGCGGGACCATGTGTTCCCGCCGTCGTCGCTGCGCCGAATGCAGATCGAACCAAATCGGCGGTCCATGCCGAGGAGATAGACGGAGCCCCCGTGCACAAAGAGATTGGCGGCGAAGCAGTAGTTGACGTAGGTCAGGAACGACCAGCTGTTGCCCTGGTCGCTTGAGCGGTACAGGCTGGTCAGGCACTCCTCGTCCTCGACACTGCGGGGGGAGCCGGGCCCGTGGTAGTTGAGAGAGACCAGAAATTCGCCGCTGTCCAGACGCACGATGCTGGGATCGTGCAAATAGACATTGGTGGCAGGATCCTGAAACGCGATCTGGTTTAGGTGCATGCTATCGTTCTCCCTCCGACCCAGCGCCACCGGCGGCGATGCGTGGGTTCAGCGCGTCGTTGAGACCGTCGCCCAGGTAGTTGACCCCGAGAGCCGAGATGGCCAGAGCAATGGCCGGCATCGCTAACAGCCACGGTTCGTAGCGCCAGTCCATCAGGCTGTCATTGATCATCGCGCCCCAGCTGGCCGCAGGCGGCTGGATGCCGATCCCAAGATAGCTCAAAGATGCCTCCATCACCATCGCGCCGGAAAAGCCGAAGGTCGCTGCCACGATCACCGGACCCAAAGCGTTGGGAACGACATGGCGAAACAGGATACGCGCAAAGGGCACCCCGCTGGAACGGGCGGCGGTCACGTACTCTCGCTCCCGCAGCGAAAGTATCTGCCCGCGAATCAGACGCGCATATCCGGGGAAGGAGACGACGGCCAGCGCCCCCAGGACAATGAGGTAGTCTAGGAACGTTGTACTCCTGAAAAAAGCCCAATCTGTCTGTTCGTACAAATCCTCGTACCAGATGGCTACAGGCTTCTTAATGGCCGTGTTGACCAGCAGCGCGAGCATGATCGACGGCACCGACATGACTACATCGGTCAGCCGCATAATGAGCCAGTCCGCCATGCCTCCAGCGAATGCCGCCACGCCGCCGAGGACGATTCCCACGCCCAGGCTGATCGCTGTAACGAAGATGGCAACAGTTGTTGCCGTGCGTGCGCCCCACAGAATGCGGCTCAGGACATCGCGCCCCAACTGGTCCGTGCCCAGCCAGTGGTCGGCGCTCGGCGGTTGGCTGATAAGCTTGAGATTCTGTTCCATGAACGGGTAGGGCGCGACGGATGGGCCGAATATCGCCACTACGAATAGGATTGACAATATGAAGATGCCGACCAGTGAGAGGCGGTTGCGGACAAGGCGGCGGCCTGCATCGCGCCACAATCCTCGATTTCCCGCCACCTGATCGCGGGCATCGCTCTGCTCTTCCTCGCTTTGGCTGAGGTCGAGTTTCTGATTCCGGCTCATCAGCGTCCCTCCCTTTCAGTGTAGGTCACGCGTGGATCCAGGAAGGGATAAATCAGATCGACCACGAGATTGGCGGCTATCACGAGTAAAGCGCTGAACACTGTGGTGCCGAGGATGACGGGGAAATCCAGGCGTTGTATGCCAGTGACAACCAGATTGCCAAAGCCGGGTATGTTGAAGATACGGTCAAGATAAACAGAACCATGGATGAGTCCGTTCACGATCAGACCGAGTGAGGTAACGACCGGGATGAGGGCGTTGCGCAAAACATGACGGGTGATGATCAAGATTAAGGTAAGCCCTTTGGCGCGGGCGGTACGCACATAGTCTTCCTGCAAGACTTCCAGTACCCCTGCTCGCGTCTGGCGGATGACATCCGCCAACGGGTAGGCGGCCAGCAAGATGACCGGCAGGACAACAGCGGGCGTGGCGATGCCTTTCCAGGCGGCGGGAACGTCCATGATCTTGAGCTGAAGAACAAGCAGAATCAGGAGAAGAGGCGCCAGCACAAATACAGGCACCGAGCGCACCACGAGGGCCAGACTGACGATCAGATAGTCCAACAGGGTGTTGTGGCGGAGGGCAGTCAGGACGCCCAGAGGAATGCCCAGCAAGGCCAGGACTGCCCCGGCCAGAAGCCCCAGTTGCAGCGAGATTGGCAGCGAACTGGCGAGCAGGCGGTTGACCGGAACTTTCGACGCAATGGAACGGCCGAGGTCGCCGCGAACGGTCCGGCCCATATAGTCCAGATATTGCTCCCAGAAGGGCCGATCCAGGCCCAGGTTGCGTCGCATGCGCGCAAGATCCTCTGGCCTGAGCCGGTAGAGGTCCTCGCCATATATGATCAGGATTGGATCGCCCGGCGCATAATAGCCCAGGGTGAAGGTGATCAGAAGCACCACCAGCACAACCGGTATCACGACCGCGAGACGCGAAACAAGGTAGCGGGCCACTATGCTTTCTGACTCCTGAGCGAGGGAGTTGAAGCGATGAGGAGCGATGCGCTTCGACTCAAGTTGCGCGGGTCAGGGCAGACGGGCAATCTGCCCTGACCGGACGATTCGTCATCACTTTTCAATCGTCATCATCGGTTCGACCCATGGGAGAAAGTAGTATGCAGGCCCGATGTAGACGTTCTTCGCCCAGGGTTGCGCCACGGCAACTTCGCGTGCCAGCTCGACAGGACGGTGGTTGGTATAGAGAGGGATGAGCATGGCATCAGCCAGGAACAGATCCTCGGCCTCGCGAAGCGTCGGACAGAACTCGGGATCTTCTCGGCTCATCGCCAGGGCCTTCTCGATAAGCTCGTCAACTCGTTCGTTCTTGTAGCCGCCCATGAAATGTGAGGCCGCAGGGCTGTTCGAGTGGAATGTGTTCCTTGCCAACACCGCGGAATCAGTGGGACTCGCGCCCGTGCTCTGGCGTTCGATGGCTATTAGTCTCTCTTCATCACCATAGCCCGAAGGCTGCTCCTTGATCTCCACGTCGGTGATGCCCAGGTGAACCCGCCATGCTTCCTGCATGATCTGCAAACTCTTAATGTTTACAGGGTCGGTGCCGTTGGGCGTCATGCGAATCTTGGGCACCTGATCCCCGGTCTTGAACCTGGACTTGGCCAGGTACTCCTTGGCCAGATCGACATTGAATTCGGTGTAGCTGGCCGTGGCCGGATCATGGCATTGGAAGCCCTCTACGAGACCTGGCGCAGGCCAGACCCATTTCGTACCCTGTCCGGCCACTTCGACCATGGTTTCAAAGTCGATGGCGTGGAGAAGGGCCTTGCGCAGGTTGACGTCATCTACAGGTTCCACGTTGGCCTTGAACGAGGCGTAGGCAAAACTCGTCGTACGCACCGTCACCGTGTAGCCCCCGATTCTCTCCAGCGTATCTTTGGCCACTTTGCGGTCGCCGAACCAACCTACGTCAATCTGACCATTCTCCATAGCTATGCCCATCGCCATCTGGTCTTGGTACGCTTGCATGACGATTTTGGTGATCACCGGCTCGTCACCCCACCAGCTGGGATTCGGGGTGAACACGGCCTGTAGACCAGTGGGATGGACCTCGGTAATCTGGTAAGGGCCGTTGACAAGCGGGTTCGGTTTCAAGAAGTAGTCGGGATCCCCTTCGGCATCCTCGACGTTGAAGACCCCGCAATACAACTGACTCAGGGAAAATGGGAGCAGACGGTCGGTGGCCGTAAGATGTACTTCCAAGGTGCTCTCGTCCGTCACAACCAGACCCTCAATCTCGTCGACCTCGCCATCGGCCGCTGCATCAAATCCCACGACCCCGTTAAGGAAGAGACTGGCGAGCCCCCCTTCGACCCATGCGTTGGCCGGATCAGTCTGCCACTCCCAAGCCGCCTTGATCTGGCTGGCAGTGACTGGCGAGCCATCGGACCAGACGGCACGGGGGTCGATGTGCAACGTGTAGAGCGTGGCGTCGTCATTGACTTCGTAGCTCGAGACGAGGTAAGGGGCCACTGTACCATCCGGGAGAGCCTTGAAGGGCATGGCGTACTGAAGCGCTCCCATTATGACCCCAAACCCGACATCCATGGGTCCAAAATGCCGGGCGGCGCCGGAACCGGTCATCGCCAGATGCAAGGTCTGCTCGTCCGCTTCGGAAGCAGTGTCCTGCATGACAGGCTGCGGGACGCAAGCGGCAACAGCTACGCCGGCCGCGCCTGCGGCTAAACCGCTGAGAAATGTTCGTCTTGAAATCCTGGTCATTTCTTGTTCTCCTTTGAGCTGAATTCGGGGCAGGACCCCTTCAATCCGGGCATATCGGAGAGTGTCGTCTGTGCGCAACATCCAGGAACATTGGGCCTTCACAATTCATCAAGAGCCCGCGCCTTCAGCTTTCCGTCTTCAATGCCTCCTTTCTCTTGTATATGCGCCTTTCAAGCCACGCGGACCACCTGGTTCTGGGTGTCAAAGCGCACGAACTTGGAATAGTGGTTGACCTCGATCCCCTCCCCCACCGGCGTCGGTACGCGTACGACAAACTCGGCCCAGTCAGGGCTGTTGAATGCGATGTATGCAAGTTCTAACCCAGCGATCAGGTCGTCAGGATCGCGTGAGAAATCGGGCATGATGACCGGTCCGGTGTCGGTCTGGTAGATAAAGTCCCGCTCACTGGCGTTCACCGTCTTGATCGGAAACTCAAGTGTGGCTGCATACCGTCCTTCCTCGATAACCGTTCGTCCAACAAGCGGAGATCCCCTTGAGTCCAGAGTTGCCTCAACGATTGAAGTGTCCGTTTCCAATAGCTCTCCCTCCACCCGGCGGATGACCAGTCGCAAACCGTCGAAGGCGTCGGCCACGTTGCCCACCTGCCGTTCCGGCTGCATGCCGCGCGAAGGTGGGTAGAAAGGCACGCCCTTGTTGGCAACGTCGTAGGTCTTGACAATCATGAAACGGTCTTGTGAAAAAATGGGAATGAAGTCGGCGTTGGGATGGAGCCAGATGTCTCGCTCTACCCCTACCCGCTCGGTCTTGCAGCTTGCACCCGCCACGAAGGTTTGACCCGCCCCCGTTTCCTTGTCAACGATATCGCAAACACATTCAAGCAGAATGCGGGCGTTATTCAGTGAGGAGGGAGGCGGGTGCGAAGCCGTGGGGGCCGGCCTCTTCTGGTAGTCGTTTCGAAAGGTGAGAAAGGAGCGGGCGAAGTCGACCGTTTGCATGGAAATCTCCGCGAAAATAGCAGTGCGAGGCCTGATAGGTCTTGGCTAAGGGTGAATGGAATGACACTTCAATGATATACAATATAGACCATCCAATGTGTACTGTCAATGAGTTTTTTTCTCTATGTTCAAGCGGGAATGCCCGTGCTATAATTGCGCAAACCATACCACGGTGAAAGTTGACATAATGTGTCAACCTCTGGATACGCCCCCCGAAAGGACTAAACAAAATGACACTGCGAGCCGGCATCGTCGGCTGCGGCGGCATCAGCCGTGCCCACGCCACAGCCTACGCCAACCTCGATGGAGTCACCCTCAGCGCACTCTGTGACATCAACCCCGACGCCCTCAACACCCGCGCCGACGAACACGATGTCAGCGCCCGCTACACCGACTACGAAGAAATGTTCCGGCAGGAGGAACTCGACCTCGTCAGCGTCTGCACCCACGCCCCCCTGCACGGACCCGTCGCCATCGCCGCCGCCAGACATGGCATCAACGTCCTCAGCGAAAAGCCCCTCTCCGTCGACCTGCAGACCGCCGACAAAATGGTCGCCGCCTGCCGACAGGCCGGCGTCCGCCTCGCCGTCAGCCACCAGTTCGCCTTCACCCCGCTCTTCCAGGAGGCCAAAGCATGGAT
>VYDA01000575.1:0-1356 GCA_009843665.1 Caldilineaceae bacterium SB0675_bin_29
TCGTGAGCGGCATCCAGATGAGTGGACTGGCGGGAAGATGAAAATCAAGAACGGTTTGGTAGTCGATACGGACATTCACCCAGGAGTCAATGGCGATCGGGTGCAGGCACGGCTCCCGGAACCTTGGCGCACGCGCTACGCTTCGGGGAACCGCGGCCCGGGCAATCTGGGATGGTGGAACCCGATGGGTGTCGAACGGTCGGATGTCAAGCTGGAAGACGGCCGCACGGTCCATGGAGACCCGCAGCTCCTGGAAGAGCACTTCCTCGACAAGTACGCGATCGATTACGGCGTCCTGCTTCCAGGGGGCGTGCTGCACACGGCCCAGTCGCCGGAGCCTGACTTCGCCGCCGCGGTCATCAGCGCCGTGAACGACGTCTATGCCGAGGAGTGGCTGCCGCAATGCCCCCGCTTGCTCTCTTCCCTCGGCGTTTACCCGCACTTGCCCGAGATGGCGGTGGCGGAAATCCATCGGCTGGGTGACCATCCGCAATTTGTCCAGGTGCAGCTGCCAAGCGCGTCCCGCATTCCCTGGGGCCAGCGGATCTTCCATCCGATCTACGAGGCGGCGAGCGAATACGGTCTGGCAATCGCCATCCATCCGGGCTCTGAAGGGGTTGGGTTGTCCGGCCCGCCCAATGCAGCCGGGTATCCCACCAGCTATTTCGAATGGCACACTACCCTGGTGAACAGTTATATCGCCCATGTGACCAGTATGCTGGCCGAAGGTGTGTTCGCGAAGTTTCCCAATCTGAAATTTGTGTTGGTCGAAGGAGGCATCTCGTGGCTGCCGCCGATTCTGTGGCGAATGGACAAAAACTGGAAAGCGCTGCACTCAACCGTTCCTTGGCTGAATGAGCTGCCCAGTGAGGTCGCGGCCCGCCACATACGCGTTACCACGCAGCCGTTGGAAGAACCTCCGAACGCAGACCACTTTCACGCCATGCTGGAAATGTTTCCGGCGGAGCAGATGCTGATGTTCTCGAGCGACTTCCCCCACTGGGACGGCGACGCACCCGATTTTGCCTTGCGACAGTTCCCCGATCACCTCCGGTCCCGTATCATGGGCCAGACTGCGGCCGAACTCTACGGTCTGGAAACAGGCTAAGGAGTCGTTTTGCAGTCGTCCATCAGTGCTCTGACACAGTCGGCCCAGTACACGGCGCTGCGCGTAGAAGGCAGGGTTCTGCACGTCACCCTGAACCGGCCACAGGTTCTGAACGCCCTCCATCCTCAGGCCCATTTTGAGCTGGCGCACATATTCGATGCCTTCGCCGCCGACCCTGATCTCTGGATCGCGGTCTTGCGCGGCGCAGGTGACCGCAGCTTCTGCGTCGGTACGGACCTGAAGGTCCG
>VYDA01000575.1:1366-13087 GCA_009843665.1 Caldilineaceae bacterium SB0675_bin_29
GGCCGCGACGAGTACCCGCCGAGCGGCTTCGCCGGCTTGACGCATCGATTCGATCTTGATAAGCCCGTAATCGCGGCGGTGAACGGCCTCGCGCTAGGGGGCGGCCTGGAGATTGCCCTGGCATGCGACCTCATCGTTGCGGCAGAGCACGCCAGGTTCGGGTTCCCGGAGCCGCGCGTTGGGCTGGCTGCCATGGGAGGCGGCGTTCATCGCCTGGTGCGGCAAATTCCCGATAAGCTGGCCATGGGACTCCTGCTGACCGGAAGACAGATCGGCGCACATGTGGCGATGGCGTACGGTCTGGTGAATGAGGTGGTGCCCACAAATCAACTCGATCGCGCGGTGCAGGCCTGGGTTGAGGATATGCTGGCCTGCGCGCCGCTGGCGTTGCGGGCGACGAAGCAAGTGGCGCGGCGCAACCTTGATCATAGGACGCTGGCTGAGGCGATCCGGGCCCAATAGCCGGCTGCAGAGAAGATGCACGAGAGCAAGGACGCAATGGAGGGGCCGCGGGCTTTCGCCGAGAAGCGGGCTCCGGTCTGGCAAGGTCGCTGAGTCATGAAACTGATGTCGCCTGCTGCCTTGACTAGCTCCAGTGCGGCACAGATCGGTTGCGCAGCTCTTCCCTTCACCGCTGAGAGAAAGTATGGCTAGAGTGTCGATTCGACGCGCGGCCAGGATACTGGCCGACACTTGGCTGGCCGACGACATTGTCGAATTCCCCGCCGACCTGCTGCCTTCAGACCGCGACTCTGCCTATGCCATTCAGGACGAGATGGCGCGCCTGATGGCAAGCGATCCCTTCAACCAGGCCGCTGGCTGGAAGGTTGGGGCAACCAGTTCTGGCGTGCAGAGGGCTGAGGGCTACGACGGCCCGATTCCAGGTCGGATAATCGCCCCGACGATTCACAGAAACGGCGCGTCCGTCCCGCTTTCTCGATGCCGCGACGCAAAAGTCGAGGCTGAAGTGGCATTTCGGTTCAAGTCAGCCCCGGGCCGGAAAAGAGGAGAGTTTACGTTAGAGGATCTGGCTGGAGTCGTATCCGCAGCGCCGGCGTTCGACATTACAGGCACTCGCTACGCGCCCAGTTGCCGCGCCGGTTGGGACGGCAGGCAGAATATGCTGGCAGGTATCGCCGATAACGGCAATGGAGGAGCGGTTGTCATCGGCGAAGGAACTTCCTCCTGGGGCTGCGTGGATTTTATGCAACTGCGCGTGGAGTTACGTGTCAATGGCGGCGACCCTGTGCTGAATCTTTGGGACCAGTCACGGGGCCATCCGCTCGATGCCCTGGTTTGGACGGTGAACCACGTCTACAAGAGGGGCTTCGCGCTCGCGTCGGGCGATGTCGTGCTGACCGGTTCACTGACCGAGCCCCAGCCCATGCAAACGGGCGACCATGTGGACTGCCACATGCCGGGTCTGGGCAGGCTCGGCTTTCAATTCAGCCGGGCGTAGATATCACCGCTGGGTTCGTCGATTTCCATCTGTTGCAGCCGGGAATTCATTGCAGCAGGCGTTAGCCAGACTTTCTCCTGTAACTGCTGTGATTCCCCTTGGCTCCAGTTGTATTCGTAGCTTCCGACCTCTTCCAGGCGGGCGATAGACGCCACGGCCTCGGTGCCGGCTGCGGGAATGTACTCAAACGACAGTAGGGGCAGAGGCCTGCTCAGTCCCTGCAGTACAGCCAGCTCAGATCCTTCGACGTCAATCTTGCAGAGGTCGGGCATCCCGAAGCGGTCAATGAGCGCGTCCAACGTCGTTACCGGGATGGAGACAGTGTCCTCCCACCTGACTCTGGCGAAGGACGGCGAGCGTCCAACCTTGTCCCTCCATGCGTCGGCGGTAGTTGAAACGGTAGGAGTGCGCCGGCTGATGTGCATCTCAGTTTCACCCTTTTCACTGCCAAGTGCGGTCTCGACAAGGGAAAAGGCAGGATGACGGCCATAGATCCTCTTCAACAAGCTGGAGAAGAGCGGCTGGGGTTCGACGGCAATACAGGCCGCGCCCAATTTGAGAAAGACCCCTACGCGATTGCCGACGTGCGCGCCAATGTCGAAAACAAGCGCATCCCGTCCGATGAACTGAGCATAAAAGCGGCTGTCACGGCGGGCCCGTCCAGGCTTGCCGTAGTAAATGAGAAGCGAACGCGCGAGGCCCCAAAGGCCCCAGAAATGTGCGGCCGGCATATCGGAACTGAGTACAATACCTCTATGGGTTCTGAGCTTCACCTTGGTTGACTTCGGGCTCGGGGCCTGTCGGTTGAACAGGTTCGAGACGGGCGAGCCAGGGCAACAACGGGAAGAGAAAGTCGTGACGTTGTTCGAGTTCTGTGGCGCCGTGGCGAAGCTGGCCCGGTGATCTCAAATGTTGGTCTGTCGCGAAGTAAACGGTTGTGCTACCGCGGCCAGGGCAGGCGTATACGGTGGCAAAAAGTGCGCCGAGCGTTTCTCTGACCTCTGCAAAGGCAGGATCTCTGTTGCCAAGATTCATGGCCAGTAGGCCGTTATCCCGAATACGATCGCGGCAAATAGCCAGAAAGTCCGGTTCAGTGGCGTGCTCGGGAGTAACCCCGTGGTCACAGAAGACGTCGAGAAACATCAAGTCATATGAAGACCTGTCCTGGTCCAGGAAGTCGCGGACATCGGAAACCATGATCGAGAGGCGTTCGTCGGGTTGGCAGCCAAAGTAGCGGGTTGCTGCGGTCACGACAGGGGCGGCGATTTCAACGCAGACGAAACTGGCGCCCGTCAAGTGGTGGTGAAGTGTGGTGGCGAGGCATCCTCCACCCAAACCGCCCAGAAAGACCAACTGGGGAGAAGGTTGCCAGATCAGTGCCAGAATCATCGCCTGCGTGTAGGAGCTTTGGAGCCGGAGCGGTGCGCGCAGATTCATGGCGCTTTGGATCCAGTCAGTGTTGGCGGATTCTGTGTCCAGCATCCACAGGACGAGGCGCTGACCTTCCCGCGTGACTGCTACATAGTATTTTCCCCACTCCTCAGTATAGAGTGTGGTCTCACGGCTTTCAGCCCAGCGTTGGGCGTTGCGTAGCAAGCGGTCTTCGTTGGCTTGCTGCCATACTTCGACAGGACTGCTATGTGCCGGGCTGTGTGTGTTCATGGAGTGACGCGGAGCGCCGCAGAACGTTGCGAACCGAACAGTGAGTCTGGATTAAACAGACATATTGGATCTTCCCTGGCCGGCAAAGGGTTGTCCGACCTATCTGGGACACGCTAGGTCGGGACTCGTTAAGATATCCTCCGAAAGAACAGTGAATCTAAAGTGAAACACAGTGACTGCTAAACTGTCAAGACTTCTCAGACCGGAAGAACCAACCTTTTACTTCATCGGTGTAACGACAGGTCAATCCTCTTCCCAACGCGTCTTTCCCTTGTGGATGGAGGCCCTGGGTCGGCCGGAAGTGAAGCTCTCTGGGATCGATCTGGAGATCCATGCGGCTCCCGAGCGCTATCGAGAAGTGGTTGCCGCCATAAAGGAGGAGCCGCATGCCCTGGGCGGCTTGGTCACGACCCACAAGATCGACCTGTTGGCGGCGGCAGCCGACCTGTTTGACGGTCTCGGGCCCTATGCCAGGGCTACCCAGGAAGTATCCAGCATAGCCAAGGACGCCGGCATGCTGATCGGCCGGGCGACAGACCCGGTTGCAGGGGGTCTGAGCATGGACGCCATCCTAGGCGAGGGCTACTTCGGCCGCACGGGCGGAGAGGTTATGATGCTGGGCGCCGGCGGTTCGGCAGTTGCATTGACTCTGCACATGATGCAGAAGGCCAGGCCGGATGATCGTCCAAGGGGAATCGTCGTCGTCAACAGGTCCGCCCCTCGTCTCGCTCGACTGCAGGAGATGGTGGAGCGAACCAAAGGAGAGGGCAGAAAGGACTTACGGTTTCAGTTCATTCAGAACAACGACGCAGAACGCAACGACGAAATCCTTGCCGGTCTGCCGCCGGGCAGCGTGGTTGTCAATGCGACCGGAATGGGTAAGGATACACTTGGGTCACCCTTGACGGACAAGGCCCTCTTTCCCGTGGGTGGTGTCGCCTGGGAGCTCAACTATCGTGGCGAACTTGATTTCATGCGTCAGGCCGAGGCGCAGGCGGCCGCACGCCGCCTGACTATTGCCGACAGATGGGACTACTTTGTTCACGGCTGGTCGCAGGTGATTTCGCACGTGCTCCACGTGGAAATTGACGCGGCCATGTTTGCGCGTCTCTCCGACCTGGCAGCGGCCGTCAGGTAGTGCAAAATCGATTTGTTGCCCGCGTGCTGGAAACCTCCCTTCAACCGTCAGTCTGCCGCCTCAATGCCCACAGTCCTCGGTTGGCCCTGCTATTGCCGGACATTTGAACCAGCTTTACCTGCGCCACGGGAATGCCAGGGTTGGCGTGTTGGCGTATCGATCGGTAGCGATTTCCAGTCTGGCACCGCATCCGGGCGCGATGTTGACTTCAAAAGAGTCGTCTTCTACTTCAACCTTCTTTCCATCCAATGTCACCGAACCCAGTTGGTGTTCAGCGTAGGCGCCCCCCTGTACGGTGACACGGCGTGAAGATACGTGGCTTGTATTGACCAGCGTTACCGTCGCTGCGTTGTCGGTCAGGCTTTCTACGAGAGCGGCCACGTCCGCAGGGACGCCGGCGCGTCTGCGATCGGGGTCGAAATAGCGCAGGCGGCAGTGGAGAGGGCCGCCGGTGCGGCCCGTTGGAATCCCGCCCAGCATGAGCCTGGTCAGGTTCTCGGTGACGGCCGGGTTGATGTGGTTCATGTCGTCTGAAAGGCGCGTATCGGGGGTTGCCGTGTCTGCGCGCATGACTTCCAGATTGTGTCTGAGCCTGTCGAAATCGGACAGGAGCGCCTGCTCGGGGAAATCGGGATTGCTGCCTTCCAGATACTGTATCCATGGATCTCCGGCGAGGAGGTCGCGATGTTCGGCGTTCATCGACCAGTAGTAGACTTCGAGTGCGCCGGATGTGAATGGTTCGTCTTGAAAGTCGTACCAGTCCTCTTCACCGAAGTAATCGCCGTAGGCATTGGGGTACATGAGGCGGCCGTCGATCTCACGAGCGTTGCCGTTGACGTGGTCGATAACTCCCCGCCATGAATCGGCGTAGCGTTGGTCGCCGGTGAGTAAGGTTGCGTTGCCGAAGCCGTGGATGGCGCGTGTGTGGAAATAGGTGCGGTGGGCCAGTTCACCGGTCTGGGGAACGGTGACGGTGAAGCCCCAGCCGTAGACGCCTCCGTACCACCGACCGCCACATTCACTGCCGATCACGTTGTCGAGGCCAACGTTTGTGGGGATAATGCCGCCGTTCTGTTCAGTCCGCTCGACCCACTGATCGACGTAGTCCAGGATCCACTGACGGTACCTGTCTTCGTGGCCGAGCATGAAGGCGTTTAGCGGAAGGATCGTCGCGGCCATGTTGATCGGATGGTCGCCGACAACGTCGTTGTAGTCCTTGAAGTGGGCGACCATCTCTTCGTAGCTCCGTTCGCCGTGGCCGAGGCGGAAGCGGCCTTCAACTTCGATGGGGTCGCCGGCCCAGTCGAGTCCCGTGGCCTTGCGCAGCAGGGGACCCCGGCTGCCGTTGAACATGCTGCGGATCAACTTGTGCTCGGGATCGTAGTTTTTTGCTATCGGGTCTTCGTCCATGTAGAAGCCGGCGAAGCGGCGGCAGCGGCGCTGGAAGTCAGGGTCGTCGGGGTCGGAAAGACCCTGGAGAAAGAATGATGAGAAGCCTTCGGCGTTGTGAAACCAGTCAAACATGACCGGAAACTCTTTGAAGTACATGCCGTCTCGCGCCATGGGCACTTCTACGGTCTTGGCTTCGGTGTACTGCTGTAGATGGCCTTCCCAGCCCAGCTTATAAAGGTCCAGGATGTCGTCGTCCGCCCCGAGGGCGTGGAGAATAGTCCAGTTGAGGATGTTCTCGGCGGCGTCGTCGGGGCCGTCGTCCCCGCCCCAGCGCGGCACGCACAGGAGGTATCCGCGCGAGTCGAAATAGTGGTCAAAGAATGCGCGGCAGCCTTCGGCCAGTTCGCGCAGGAGTCTGCGCTGCAGGAGGGCCCAGTGCGGTGGGGGCATGGGTGTGTTGATGTTGAGTGCAGTCGTCATTTGGCAGGACTCTCTGGGTGGATGTTAAGGGCGTTTATGTCCGGTCTCGTGATTGGGTACGGGTAACAAAAACAAATCCATTGGACCAAGGAAGGCCGCGTAGTAAGCAACTTGCTTGACCGCCCATGGTAAGTGACAGATTCCTTGGTGCCGGTCACGGGTTTGCCGGTTGACGGCTCTTTCCTCTCCAGAAAATGGCAAGCGCTATAAGGGCGGCAACCGTGCTCTGCACGGAAACGGCGAAGCGCGGGCCGGCAGATACGGCGAGTGAGCCCGTAAGCAGCTCACCCGGAAGGCCGATGCCCTGGCTCAAGGCTACGGTGCTCATGGCACGGCCGCGCATCTCGTTGCTGGAGGATGTTAGCAAAATGACGTTTCGCATGGTATAGAAGCCCGCCTGGCCCACCCCAGCAAGGAACTGCAACAGCATCGCCAGATTGAAGAGAGGCGAAAGGGCGAAGAGTGTCCAGGCAAGACACTGGAGCATCGTTCCGGCGGCGAAAATAGAGTAGAACGACATGTGGCGGCGCAGCCGCTGGGTCAGAAACAGCCCGACAAAGGAGCCAAGGCTGAAGCTCCCGTTCAACACGCCCAGCCCAATCGCGCCGCGTTCAAATACATCCCGGGCAAAGACCGGCATCAGGCTCAGCGCGGGAAAGACCAAAATGTTGATGAGGGCGGATATGACTACAACGGTCAGCATCGAGCGGTTGCTGCGCAGGTATTCAACGCCCCCTCCGATCGACTGCATGACCGTTTCGCGGGCCACGGGCGTGATCTGCGGCACGTGAAGACGACCCAGCCAGGTCAGCAACCCCAGGTTGAGGCCAGTCAGCACGATGAGGGCGCTGAAACCGGCCGAGGCGCCGATGTACTCAAGAAGCCAGCCTGCCGTGTAGGCCCCCGCTCCCAGCAGGACGCTGTGGGTCAGGCTCTCCAGCAGCATGGCGTCGGCGGTGAGCCTGCTGCCCAAAAGGTCGGGCACAAGTGCGGCGCGGGCCGGCGCATCAACCGTCCAGGCAGCGCCGATTACGAACGCGGCAACAGTGATCTGCCTGGCGTTCAGCCTTTCTCCTTCAAGTAGGAGAAGAAGTGAGAGGCAGGCCGCGAAGATCACAACCTGGCTCACGATCAAGGTTGTTCGTCGTCCCAGCCGGTCGCCGATGAAGCCGGCGAATCCGCCGAAGGCGAGTTGTGCGGCGCGGCGCCAGAAGGTGAGAAGGGTCACCGCCAAGGCCGAGTCGGTCATGTCCAGGACCACGACCCCGGAAACAACGACCCAGATTGAATATGTCTGCCACCAGAGCACGCTGCTGAACAGAAGATGCCGGTAAGTCGGTTTTGTCAGGGGAGCCAGTAGGCCGGCACTGGCCTGCTCCGGGTGCGTCAGTCTGCGGCTCCGCTGGCGGCCCAGAGCGCGCCCTGGCGCATCATCTGCTGCATGGCAGGACGCGTGAACGTATCGGAAGTGTGACCCAGCGTAGTGTAGAAGACGCGTCCCTGGCCGTATGGTTTCACCCAGGCCATTGGATGCGCTTTTTCGGCCCACTGGGCGCTGGCCAATATGTGAATGCCCGGGTCCCAGGCAGACATGTATATTTCGTCCTCGACCTCAAAATCGTCGATACCCTGCATGACGGGGTGCAGGGAATCAGTCACGTTTACCGTAAAGGTCAGTCCGGGTGGATGCCAGTTGGCGTGGCCGCCAAGCAGGTCGGCAGCCTTGCCGCCAATCCACCAGCCGGTACCGTGGACGCCGACCAGTCCTTTGCCGCCGGCGACGAAGCGGAACAGCCCTTCTTCCTGATCACCGGTGAGCTCGGAGTGGTACGTGACGGAGCCGTCGTCGTGGCGCTCGGAACGGGTGAAACCGCTGCCGAGCACGCAGGTGTCATAGTCGGCGAGGCTGGAAGATGTGAAGATGCTCTTGTCTTCGGTTACCGTGACATCGATGGCGGGGTCTTCGCTGAGGAAGCCCCCTATGACTTCTGCGCTGGCGGCGAAGCCGTGGTTGGTACCGGAAATGATGAGGACGTTCGTCATGTGTCTGCCTTTCTGTTGACTTACCGGATGGCCGCCAGCGGGGGCGCGGGTGCCGTGACGGGTGGCTATGACGGAGGACTCTGAAATCATAGCATAGGCGAGGGAGAGGAAAAAACAGGTAAATGGTGGTATGGGGACTGTGGACCGGGCCACAATGAGGGCCCTCCTTGGGCAATATCATGGGCTGAAAGGGCTGTAGGTGCTTCTACCTGCTTGCGTTTCTGGCGGAGTGACGGCAATATTCTGAATGACTCTTAAAACTGCCACAATTTCGAGAGGAGAACCGATGGCGACGAGCACGATGCAAGGCGTGTACCCGATCCTTGTAACGCCCTTCAGTGAGGATTCGCAGATCGATGAAGAGAGCCTGCGAACTCTGATCGACTTTAACCTGGATGCGGGTGTTCACGGGCTAGGGGTTGCGCTGGGGAGTGAGGTCTATAAGCTGACCGAGGCGGAACGAGCGTGGATGACGCGTGTCGTCGTCGACCAGGTGGCCGGGCGCGTTCCTGTGGTTATCAATACAGGAGCCAATGGGACCGATCTTGCCGTGCATTACAGCAGGATGGCGCACGAAAACGGGGCGGACGCGCTGATGGTCCTGCCTCCCTCCTTTTTTCCCGCGGGCCCGGAGGAGGTACTGGCATATTACCGTGCGATTTCGGATGCTGTGCCGCTGCCCATTTTCATCCAGGATGTGGCCGCGTCGCCGATTCCCGCAGGCTTGGCGAGGCGGCTGGCCGAAGAGTGTGAGTGGGTCCAGTACATCAAGGTTGAGAGTTTTCCCGTGGTGGAAAAGGTGGCGGCGATGTCGGCGGAAGCGGGTGATCTATTGACAGTGTTCGGAGGCGCAGGAGGCGGCTACTTTATCGAAGAATTGCGCCGAGGCTCGGTCGGGACGATGCCGTTCTGTACGCAACCGGAAGCGTTTGTGGAAATCTGGAATCGGGTGAGGGCCGGCGATGAGACGAGTGCGTGGGAAACGTTCAACAGATACCTTGTGCCAATTGCCCGGCTTTCGGCGCAGGCCGCGGGCCTGTTCCACGGCGTTCACAAGGAGATTCTCGTCCACCGTGGCGTGATTCAGACTGCGTTGGTGCGCGCGCCCGCGGCGTCGATGGACCCGTTGACTAGAGAAGAGTTGGGCGTGCTGTTGGAGGAGTTATATCCAAACGGCGTGAATTGATCGAAAAGAAGCGAGTAAAGAGGGTCGCACTGCTGGTATAATAGATTAACCGAACATACAAGGGAGGAAAGCGGAGGCACGATGAAGATCGTAGATATTCAAGTTATCCCGTTTCGGGTGGTGCGTGAGCAGTTTCATGAGGGCAGGTTTCATTGGCCGCGTGAAGCGACACAGACGCTGACGAAAATAGTCACTGACGAAGGTGCAGAGGGCTACTATTTTGGCGGGCACGGACATGGTGACGCCGACGGGCTGCTGCCGGATGACCGGGCACAGATGGAAGGACGGCTCAAGGACATGGTCGTGGGGGAGGACCCCTATGACCGTGAGCGGTTCTGGCACTGGATGTGGGTGGCGAACGTGCCGGAGCATCTGCTGTCCGCGCTGGACTGCGCCCTGTGGGATCTCCAGGCACGGACCATGGGTGTGCCGCTGTATAAGCTGTTGGGCGGCTGTCGCGATAAAGTGAAGGCGTATGCCAGCACCTTTCCGAACATGGGAAGCGTGGAGGAGTATGCCGAGCATGCGGCGGCTTGTAAGGAGGAAGGGTATACCCATTACAAGATTCATCCCTACTATTTCTGGAATCCGGTGACGAAGGAGGCAGTGCCGGGACGTCCTTCACACATTGAGAAAGACATAGAGTTATGCAGGGCGGTGAGGTCGGCTGTCGGCGACGACTTCGTGCTCAGCTACGATCCGTGGGGCACGTACCGCACCTATGAAGAAGCATACAAAGTGGGACGGGTGCTCGAAGAATTGAATTTCTACTGGTACGAGCACCCGATGAACGAGTACCGCGTGCAGCCTTATATAAAGCTGTGTCGCGAACTGGACATTCCGATTCTGTCGCCTGAGATTGCCGCTGGGAGCCTATATTCCCGTGCCGACTGGATTCTGCGGGGTGCCTCCGATATGACGCGGATCGACGTGATGCGAGGCGGAATCACGGGCGTGCGCAAGATGGTGGCCGTGGCAGAGGCGTTTGGTGTGAAGTGTGAGATTCACATGAGCGGGTTCGCCAATCTTCAGATCCTGGGTTCGACCAGTGAGGACACTTGCGAGTACTATGAGCGCGGGCTGCTGGCACCGGGGATCGATTGCAACATTCCGCCGCCTTATTTGGAGGACATCGGCGACAGGATGGACAGCGAGGGCTTTGTCCATCTGCCGCAGGAGCCTGGAATGGGGTATCGGATAAACTGGGACTATATCGAAGACAATTTGGAGTGACCGACGTCGGCCGTCAACCGTGCAGGTGGCCGGTGTGACTTGCGTTTAAATCGAGCGACGGGGAACGCAGTCCCCGCCGCTTTTCAATACCGAAGCGAAATCAGAATGCTACGCCCAGCTTCACATTTTCCTCAGGTGCATTTGCGATCTTGGGATATTCTTCGAGCAGGTCGTTGAAGGGGACGACGGGCTGGACCACGGGCTCCGCCTTCAGGCTGCCGTCGCAAAGGAGGCGCCAGACGACCGAAAAGATGCGGGTCTCATCCCAGTTGGGGTATTCCGGGTTTGGTTCGCTGCACGCGCGGGAGAAAACGATGGTAGGCCGGTTGAAATGGGCTTCGGCACCCAGGTCGAGGCCGGCGGGGTAGCTTCCCGGCCAGGCGCCGGCGACGACTGTGCCGAGGTAGGCGACGCCGCGCAGGGCGGCCTGCAATGCACTGTAATGGCCGCTGTAGTCGACGCAGACGTCGGCGCCCCGTTTATCAGTGGCCAGCTTGATTTCGAGACCGGCGTCGCAGGCGGTTGGGTCCATAACGGTGTCGGCCCCGCATTCTAGGGCGACGTCGCGGCGGAGGGGGATGGGATCGACGGCTATGACAGGATAGGCGCCGGCCAGCTTGGCAAGCTGGACGACGAAGAGACCGATGGCACCCATGCCGAAGACGGCGACGGCGTCACCGAGACGTATGTGGCCGTCGCGTATGGCGCCAAGGGCGAAGTCAGCCGGGTCGAGGCACACTGCCGCTTGCCAGGGGACGCCATCCGGAAGTTTACGCGCATGGTCTGAGGGCCAAACGTGCTCCTGGCGGAATGAGCCGTGGGCAAAGACCATATCCCCGAGTCTGATGTTCCGGACCTCTTTTCCGACTTCAGTTACCTCGCCAACGCACATGTTGCCCAGCCCGTTCGGGTACTTCACCATCTGGCTTTCCTGCGTGAAGATATGCAGCTCGCCATCGTAATTGCCGCGATGACCCGCGTAGCCTTGAAACATGGCCATCTCGGAGCCATGTTTGGCAGCCCCGAAGCGGCTGCGGACGCGGATCTGTTCGGGAGCCAGGGCGGGACCCTCGTATTCGCGGAAGGCGACTTCCTCGCGAGCAGGGGCGATAAGTTCTGTGGGCATGG
>VYDA01000489.1:0-6589 GCA_009843665.1 Caldilineaceae bacterium SB0675_bin_29
GTGGTTAGTGGGCAGAGACTGCGTTTCCCCTGCCTCAGGGTTGATCGCGAGATGGTTGGGGCTCCGCTGCGACCTAAGGCATGGGGAAGTTCGCCCCCATTTTGGAATGCACCCGTTCGGAGAGACAGTTTGCCGTCCGGAAACCCTGCGTCTACAATGTTACATCAGGGTACGACACCACTGTATGACCCCACTGTGATGGTTCCTGATGGTCAGGTAGGCGTATACAGGCGTTGATTTAGCGGCCGTGTACAGGAAACCGGCCTCCGTGGAGGATCCGAATACGTCAAGTCGAGGAGGAATGAGATGGGAGATGTCGCGTATCGCTCGAAAGTGCGCATTGAGCGAGTGAAGGGGCCGCTGCGCAGAGCGTTTCTGCCGGCTGAGGATGGACACACGAAGTTCGGCGTCCATTCGGAGGTGGCGGAACATTACGGTGTGGACACCGACGTCCACGAGCCGCATGCTACCACGCTCGACTATGTCAATGCGGCCACAGGCGGCTGACTGACCGGAACCTTCGGGGGCGCGCTGGAGGCGCGTAAGATACCTGCGGGCGACGGCTACCTGTCAGCCGACGTGGAAGCTGAGATCGAGAAAGACGGCAATGTACTGGTCATCAAGCGGATTCACGCCACGTACACTTTGAAAGTGGCGCCGGAACAGCGAGAGACGGCGGAGCGGGTACACGGGTTCCATGCGCAGTTCTGTCCCGTGGCGCGCAGTCTCGAGGGCAGCATCGACATTTCCACCGAACTGCGCATGGTCGATCCCGACTGAAAACCGGGATGCCGGTTGTTGGTACCTGTTTCCAGACGCAAATCGAAGGCATTTCGGATACGATGGCGTTTGACAGCGTGAGTGCTGCGTGCTAGACTGTCGATCAGATAGCTTTTTCCACTGAAGAAGTAAGCATGAACCCAACCAACACGAGCAGTACCCAGTTGAGGAGGCGTCCCCGCCAATAGCCAGACAGCCGTCTGGGCATTTGCGCGTGGGCCCGGTTTCCTCAGCGGGAATCAGCCGATTGCAAAGCTCCCCGGACGGGGGGCTTTTTTTATGTCGCGTGCAATGTGGTCAGCGGCAGCGCGTTCAGCAGACCCTGGCAGCCGGTGAACATTCCGAGCCAGGTCGAGACAGCAAGCGAGAGGGAGAGAAGAGATGCATAAGGCAGGAATCGCCGGCGCAACAGGCTATATCGGGTATGAGTTGATCACCCTGATTCACCGGCATCCGGAACTTGAGGTGGGCTGGCTGACGAGCGAGCGCAATGCGGGTAAGCGGTTCGACCAGATCTTCAGCACGCCCTGGGACTATCCACTGATCAACCTGGAGAGCGCATATTTGCGCACAGATGAGGTGGATGTCGTGTTTCTGTGTCTGCCGCATGCGGAGTCGATGGAGGCGGTGAAACGCTTTTACGCCGCCGGCGTGCGCGTGATTGACCTGAGTGCCGACTTTCGTTTGAAGGACGTCGACGTCTATACGCGCTGGTACGGCATCGACCACACGGCGCCGGAGCTGTGCGCGGAGGCTCGCTACGGCCTGTGCGAGCTGTACCGCAGCGAGCTGGACGGGGCACAGTTGATCGCCAACCCCGGCTGCTATCCCACAAGTGTGAATCTGGGCCTGTACCCGCTGGCCAAGGCGGGCTGGCTGGGAGAACGGGTGATCATCGACAGCATGAGCGGTGTTTCGGGAGCGGGCCGCAAGACGAATCTGACCTACCAGTTCGTTGAGGCCAACGAAAACATCACGCCTTACAACGTCGGCCACCGTCACCGGCACATCGCGGAGATGGAACAGGTGTTGGGAGCGGCAAACGGGGGGAAGCGCGGTCACAGGTTTCTTTTCACGCCCCATCTTGTGCCACTGAACCGGGGCATCCTGAGCACGATGTACGTGGACGTGCCCGCCGGCGTTACGGAGGAGCGTATCCGCGAACTTTACGCGGAGAACTATGCGGGTGAGCCATTTATCCATCTGCTGCCCGCCGGCGAGCAGGCCAGCGTAGCCCACACGGCGGGCACAAATCGCTGCGCGATCGGCATCACGCCGGCTGACCCGACGCTGCCGGATGGGAGCGAGTATGTCATCACCGCCTCGATCGACAATTTGATCAAAGGCGGGAGCGGGCAGGCGGTCCAGAACTACAACATTGCGGTGGGGCTGGACGAGACGGCGGGATTGCAGTAGGTGCCATTCCGTATAGCCGGCAGGTCTCAGTTTCCGGCAGCGGCACACAGTCTTTTGAGATGGATTTACCAGGAGACGGCAAGCTGCCTACGGCTGGGTTGCACCTCCCTGGGGGAGCTGGAAAGGGGCGGAATCGGGCCAGGCGTTGAGCGAGCAAGAGAGCATCACATTCCTGGAAGGTAAGATCTCGGTGGCCGCGGCGCTGCGTTCTCCGTATCGTGCGGTGCACCGCGTGCTGCTGCGATCAGACCGGCAGGACCGGACGGTGCGCTGGCTGCAACACCGGGCGAGGGAAGCCGATGTACCGGTGGTCCAGGTTGACACGGCGGAAATTGACGCGGTCACGCAGGGTACCTCCCACGGCGGCATCGCGGCCGAGGCCGGGCAGCGGCAGTTTGTCAACCTGGAGGCGTTGCTGCCGAGGGGGAATGGAGCGGCATTTGTGGTGATGCTGGACGGCATCGAAGACCCGTTCAATTTCGGACAATCGCTGCGGGCACTGTACGCGCTGGGTGCAGACGGTGTGGCGTTGCGGCCGCGTAACTGGATGAGCGCGGCGGCGACGGTGGCGCGGGCTTCGGCGGGCGCGTCGGAGCTGATGCCGATGGCGGTGGCGGAGACGGTTGCGGAGGCGGCGTCATTTTACCGGGGACGGGGGCTGACGGTGGCCTGCGCGCAGAAGGAGGACGCGCTGCCGATGGATGAGGCCGATCTGACCGCTCCGCTGTTTCTGCTGGTAGGCGGGGAAAAGCGGGGTGTTACGCGGTCGTTTACGAAGCAGGCCGACGTACGTTTGCAGGTCCCGTACGACCGTGTCGGTTACGAACCGTCCCTGGGCACGACTGCGGCGGCGGCGGCGCTGGCATACGAGGTAATGCGACAGAGAAAGCATACGCGGCGCGAAGTGTGAAGCCTGCGCCCGGCCGCTTTCCGCGAGAGCATCAGTGCTCCAACTACGGCACGAGGCAACTTTATGAATCCAGGCGAATCCGACACGCTTAGCGTAAACCCGAAACAGGGGAAAGGGCGCCACGTCGTCATCCTCAAGATTGGTGGAAATGAGCTGGACGACGACGCTTTTCTGTTTGGCCTGGTGCAGGCGGTGAAGAGTCTGCAGAAGGACGGCAAGAGCCCGATTGTCGTGCATGGGGGCGGCAAGACTATCGCCGATTTCCAGAAACGGCTGGGGCTGGAGCCCCGTTTTATCGAGGGGCTGCGGGTCACCGACGTAGAGAGCCTGGACGTGGCAGAGATGGTGCTCAGCGGGCTGATGAACAAGCGGATCGTGCGCCAGTTTGTGAACGAGGATGTGCGGGCCATCGGCATCAGCGGGGTGGATGACGGCACGGTCTTTGTGGAGAAGATGTGGCATCCGCAGGGCGATCTGGGCCGTGTGGGCGAGGTGCAGGACGTTGACACGGGTCTGCTGACCACGCTCTTGGAGGCAGATATCGTGCCGGTTATCAGCCCGATCAGTATAGGCGCTTTCGACGGCCTCAGCTATAACGTGAACGCCGACCATGTGGCGGCGGCAATCGCGGCGGCTATGGGCGCGATCAAGCTGATCTTTGTCAGCAATGTGCCGGGCGTTCTGATCGCCGGGCGGGTTGTGCGGGGCATCACTGCGGACCAGTGCGAAGAGTGGATTACGGAGGGGAGTATCAGCGGCGGCATGGTGCCGAAGGTGAGGAGCGCGGTCGACGCGGTCAGGCGCGGGGTTACGCAGGCGGTCATTACGAATCTGGCCGGAGTGCAGGAGGACGGGGGCACCGGAATCATTGGAACGGCGGGGGGCAGTAGTCAGTAGTCAGTGGTCAGTGGTTAGTGGTTAGTGACCCCTTGTGCAGGCCTTTTGGGGATATGGGAGAGTGAAAAACACTTGGCTCGTCTCAGTTTGGGAGGCGGATGGGGAAAGGCTGAGTGGTTTACGAATATAACAGGACCCTTCAGGAGGAGAAAGTGAACGCAGAGGAAATTATTCAGGCCGAAAAGGATTACGTGCTCGGCGTTTTCGGGCGGCCGCCGTTTGTGCTGACGGAGGGCGAGGGCTGCACGGTGTATGACAGCACGGGCAAGGCCTATCTGGACCTGGTGGCCGGCATTGCGGTGAACGTTCTCGGCTACAACGATGCGGAGGTGGAGGAGGCGATCAAGGAGGCAGCGTCCTCCGGGCTGTACCACACGAGCAACCTGTATCACACGGAGCCGCACACGCGGCTGGCGAAGAAGCTGTGCGAGACCAGTTTCGCCGACAAGGTGCATTTCTGCCTGTGCGGGGCAAGCGCAAACGAAGGCGCGTTCAAGTTCGCGCGGCGCTATGCCCGCGAGCACGGCCACGAGGACAAGTATGAGATTCTGGCCTTCAGCGACGCTTTCCACGGGCGGCTATTCGGGGCGCTGGCGGCGACGCCGCGTGAGAAGTACCAGGAGCCGTTCGAGCCGCTGATGCCGGGCGTGCGCTTCGCCACGTTCAACGACCTGGATGATGCGCGTGCGCAGATGAGCGACAAAGTGTGCGCGATTATCGTCGAACCGATCCAGGGTGAAGGCGGCATCAACCCGGCCACGCCGGAGTTTCTGCAGGGGTTGCGGGACCTGGCGGACGAGCACGGCGCGCTGCTGATCTTTGACGAGGTGCAGTGCGGGCTGGGGCGCAGCGGCGATCTGTGGGCCTATCAGGGCTACGGCGTGGAGCCGGACCTGATGAGCGCGGCCAAGCCGCTGGCGGGCGGTCTGCCTATCGGCGCGATCATGATGAAGCAGAAGGTGGCGGATACGATCCATGCCGGCGATCATGCCAGCACCTTTGCAGGCAACCCGTTCACGACGCACGTGGCCTCCACGGTGGTGGACCGGGTGTCGAATCCGGAGTTTCTGGCCGACGTGGAGGAGAAAGGCGAGTATCTGATGGAGCTGCTGGCCGAGCTGAACAGCCCGCATATTCTGGAGATCCGGGGCAAGGGTCTGATCGTGGGCATCGAGCTGGACATCGAGGCCGGGCCGCTGATGGAAAAGGGGTACGAAGCGGGACTGCTGCTGTTGAGCGCGGGCGACAAGATTTTGCGCTTCGTACCGCCGCTGACGATCAGTAAAGAGGAGCTGGCCCAGGCGGTGTCGAAGCTGGGCGGGATCCTGCAGGAGATTTAGCAGTAGTCAGTGGTCAGTGGTCAGTGAACATCGCAATGAGCGAAGTTCGCTGGCCGCTGGCAGCCGGGGTTATGAACGAGATCCGCATTCAGCCGGCGACTGAAGAAGATATCGTTGATATTGCCGCCTTGGTCAATGGTTTTGCGGCGGAGAACGTGATGCTGCCGCGCACTGAGGAGAGTATTCTGCAGTCGCTGCCGGACTGGCTGGTGGCCATGGGAGACGGTACTCAGCTGGTGGGATGCGGCTCTCTGGTGGCCTTGACCGAGCAGCTGGTGGAGATACGCTCGCTGGCGGTGGCGCAGGCGGGGCAGGGCAAGGGGATTGGCCGGCGGATCGTGGAGGAGCTGGTGGAGATGGCGACGGCACGCGGGTATGCGCAGATCTGTGCGCTCACCCTGGAGGAAGGGTTCTTCGAGAAGCTCGGGTTTGAGGTTGTGGACCGTTGGAGCATCAGCCCCAAGCTGTGGCAGGACTGTATCTACTGTCCCAAGTTCCACCACTGTGATGAGGTGGCGGTGGCGCGCAGCCTGACCGACAGCCCTATCGGTCAGGCCCAAGTTGCCCATACTGCGGCCTCGCCACTGCTCAAATGGCAGGCGTGGCAGCCTTTGAAGCTGGCGTACAGACACTCAAACAGCGAACCGGGAATGCAAGGAACCGTGAACCGCAGTCCGATCCAAATGCAGGGGAACACGCCGTCCGAGGAGGAGAAGGAGCAGTGAGGGCCTTGCTTGCTCTGGCCAATGGCCGGGTCTTCGAGGGTGAAGGCTTCGGCGCGCGGACGACGGTGGTGGGGGAGGTTGTCTTCAATACCAGTCTGACCGGGTACCAGGAGGTGTTGACCGATCCGTCCTACCGCGGCCAGATGGTGTGCATGACGGTGCCGCACGTGGGCAATACGGGCGTGAACCGGGAGGACGTGGAGAGCGACCGTCCGCAGGTGACGGCGTTTATCGTGCGCGAGGTCAGCCCGGTCGTGTCGAACTGGCGCGCGAATGAGAACCTGGGGAGCTATCTCGAGCGGCACAACATACCCGGTCTCAGCCAGGTGGATACGCGGGCGTTGACGCGGCTGCTGCGTGAAGAGGGGGTGCTGCACGGCGCGCTGAGCACCGAAGGCAGCCGCACAGAGGAGGAGCTGATCGAGCTTGCGCGCGGCTGGGAGGGGCTGGACGGCCGCGACCTGGTGCAGGAGGTGACGTGTGAGGAGCCGTTCTACTGGAGTGACGAGACGGAGGGGGAA
>VYDA01000489.1:6599-12962 GCA_009843665.1 Caldilineaceae bacterium SB0675_bin_29
CTCCGCTTGTGGTCGCCTATGATTTCGGGATGAAGCACAACATATTGCGCCGCCTGGCCAGCCACAATCTGCGGGTGGCGGTTGTACCGGCTGATACGCCGGCGCAGGAGGTGCTGGACCTGGACCCTGACGGGATCTTTCTCAGCAACGGGCCGGGCGACCCGGCCGGCGTGCCGTATGCGGCCAGTGCGGTTGCGAGGTTACTGGAGAGCGGGAAGCCGATGTTCGGCATCTGTCTGGGGCATCAGATCATCGGCCTGGCGCTGGGGGCGGAGACGTTCAAGCTGAAGTTCGGGCACCATGGCGGCAACCAGCCGGTCAGCGACGTGGACAGCTCGAATATCCAGATCACGGCGCAGAACCACAACTACGCGGTCGACCAGGAGACGCTGCCGGACAACGTGGAGGTCACGCATCTCAATCTGAATGACGGCACGTTGGAGGGGATGCGGCTCACCGACCGGCCGGTCTTCTGTGTGCAGTATCATCCGGAGGCCAGCCCGGGCCCGCACGACGCCGATCTGTTGTTCGCGCGCTTTGCGCAGACTGTGCACCGGTTCCACGCGGATAGACGGAAATCGGGCGTTGAGGAGCCGGCTGTTGGCGGTCTTTCGCCGGGCAGCTGAAAACTGGAATAGGCGGCATTTACCCGTTCTCTGACTCACCGTACTGGCTCAGGGTGCCCGCTTCAGTGAGGTGGGCCAGCAGTTTCTTGCGGCTTTCTTCACTGCGCTCCTCGGGTGACATACTTTCCCATTTCTCCATCTCCTTTATCCGTCTCTCTTTCTCCGCAGGATCGATTCTTAAGACATCGCTCAGTCCCTTTCCCTGTGCGACCTCCATATCGGCGGGGACATCGAAGGCGACGGCCTCCATCACTTCGGCGGCGGCGAAGATTGGGCTTTGTGTGCGCAGGGCGAGGGCAATGGCGTCGCTGGGCCGGGCATCGATTGTGAAGCTCTCTTCGCCGCGCCGTGCGTGTACGGTCGCGTAAAAGGTATCCTTCTCCAGCGCGGAGACCGACACTGATTCGATCAGCACGCCAGCCTTGTCGAGCAGACTGGCCATAAAGCTGAACGTGATCGGCCGGTGAAGCTTCTTCCCAAGCAGATTGAGGGCGATGTCGTCCGCTTCGAAAGGGCCAATCCAGATGGCGAGCAGGCGGCGCCTGCTTTCTTCCGTAAGAACCAGTATTCTGGGCTCTTTTTCAGGATCCGGCACCACGATGTCGAGTACGGTAACGGGGATCATCTGATTGCTCCTGGTCTGCTGGGAAACGGCTGGTCTCGGTTGCCATTCGGCGAAGGCCGGTCGCAACTGGGCGCGCAGCTTGCGGCGGGACTTGTGCAGACGGCCTTTGACGGCGGGCACGCTGATTTGGAGGAGAGCGGCGGTCTCGCGCACGCTCAGTTGCTCGAAGTAGTAGAGAAGGACGGCGTCGCGGTTGGGCGGAGACAGCTGAGCGATGGCCGCCAGGATCAGTTGGTGCGTCTCCCTGGCCTCGGCGGCCTGGTGCGGTTGTGGGGCGCTGTCTGGGAACGGCAGCGAATCGAAGCTGCGTCCGCCGCTGAGCAACTCGAGCGACAGCGTCTCCACCCGCGGTCTGCGCAGGTAATTTTTGCACAGATTGACGACGATGGCACACAGCCAGGCGCGAAAGCTGTCCGGCTTGCGCAAGCGGTCGAGCGAGAGATAGGCATGCAGGACGGCTTCCTGGGTCAACTCCAGGCCCCGCTCGCGGTCACCGACGATGCGAATCGCCAGGGAGAGCGCGACGGGCTGGTGCCGCAATATGAGTTGATCATATGCCTGCCGCTCACCGTTTCGGGCGCGGCGTACAAGCTCGCCGTCCGTCATGGATACCGCCAGCGGTTGCTCATTTCGGCCATGCCACAACTGTCTTTCACCTGTAGTTTAGTGGTATACTTCCAGCAGATGGTTACCACGCGCTCATTTTATGAACCAGTTGCGCAATAAACGAGGTCGGTGGGAACGTTTTCCTGCCCACCCTCGTTTCTTCTGAACATCATACTCTTGTTTTTCTGGTCTGGTACCCCGCCTCGGCGCTGACAAAACAAATCGGTAGCTCATTTCACACTTCGCGCAGGAGTAAGCCCGGATGAAGACCGATAATCCCCTCTCAGGAACCACCCGCCGACTTGTCGTCCAGCACCTCACCCCAATTCGAATCAGCATTCTGGCTCTGATCGTGCTTGTAATAGGCGCGTGTACGCCGACGGGGTACACGCCGCCGGTCGGGGTGCCGACGCGGGCCGTTGCCGAGAGGGTGAGCGGTGAACCGGCTATTTCGATTGCGCCAACCTCGGGTTCCGCCGGGGTTTATGTGCAGGTTACCGGCGAGAACTGGCCAGAAGGCAGCCTGGTTTTGATCGCGCTGCGGGATGAGCGCGGCCGCAGCGGTATTCTGGCTGCCAGCACCGCGGACACGGCGGGCACGATCAGCACCGGTTTTCTGTATCCGATCAGCCCGCGCTGGCTGGCGGCGGGCACGCATACCGTGCTTGCATACACGTCGGATGGCCGGCACGAGGCGACCGCGCAGTTCCAAACCGGGGAGGACGTCGAGGTGACCGCTACGGTTGCTACGGACACAACGGCGGCGCAGCAGGCGGATACGGCAACGTCCACGCCGACGGGTACGCCAACGGGTACACCAACGCCTGCCCCGTCGGCGACACCGACGTTCACGCCTGTCCCGACGCAGACGCCGCTCATCATAACCGATTGGCGCGGCGACTACTGGAACAATTTAAACCAGTCGGGACCGCCGCTGCTCACACGCAATGACCTGGTGATCTTCTTCAATTGGGAAGAAGGAACGGCTGCCAGCGGCTTGGGCGTGGATCATTTCAGCGCGCGTTGGACAAGGACACTCAACTTCGATGCCGGCATCTATCGCTTTAATATCGAAGTCGATGACGGTTTCCGCCTCTATATTGACAACGCTCTCGTACTGGATGAGTGGGAAGATGGTGCTGCACGTACTTTCACGGTTGACGTTCCTCTCAGCACAGGATTTCACACCATCCAGGTGGACTACTACGAACGCACGGGCGTGGCGTTGATGCGGTTCTGGTGGGAGCGCAACGACTCGTTCAGCGGCTGGAAGGGAGAATACTTCGGCAACCGGGACCTACAGGGAAATCCGGTGCTGATACGGGACGAACCGCAGATCGATTTCAACTGGGGCGAAGGCAGACCGGCGAACAACCTGCCCTCAGATCATTTTTCGGCTCGCTGGCAGCGGCGGGTCTCCTTTGAACCCGGCACCTATCGCTTCTTCCTAAGAATGGATGACGGCGCCCGCGTTTACCTGGACAGTCAACTGATTCTCGACGAATGGAGGGATGGCGCCGACCGTACAGTCAACGTGGATGTGACACTGCCAGCCGGTGAGCGCGCCCTCCAGGTCGAATTCTTTGAGAGTTCGGGCGTGGCACGCGTCGGCTTCTGGTGGCAACTGGCGCCAACGCCTACGGCGACACCGACGCCGACTTTAGAGCTGGCACCGACGGCCACTGAGACGCCGGTGCCAACCAATACGCCGGAAACGGCGCCTGCCGAGACGCCGACGCCGACCGAGACGCCGGTACCGGTTCCCACTGCGACTCCGACTGAGACGCCGCCGACACCCGCGACGCCTGACCAGGATCAATCTGAGACGCCGACGCCAACCGAGACGCCGGAGCCGACTCCCACTGCGACGCCAACCGAGACGCCGGATCCGAATAACCCCCCGCCACCAGACAATTAGTCTAGAAAGAAACGGAGGAGGGCCGCGCCATGGCACAAAAGTACTCGGTTATCCTGGTCACGTTGGCCAGCGATGGGGGTAACGTCTGGGAGAGGCCGCGAGAGGTGCTGGAGACGGTGGCCGAGGCCGGCTACGACGGCGTCGATCTGGATGCGGAGCCGGACCGGATAGACCCGGAGCGGTTCAATGAGGTGGCGTCGATGGCATCGTCGCTGGGTCTGAAGATACCGGCGCTCATCTGCGCCTGGGGCGGCTGGCATGCCGGGGAGGTGCGCGATCTGGCGTCGAGTGATGAGTCGGTGCGCAGCTATGCAGTAAGCTATACCAAGAAGTGCGTCGACCTGGCCGCCAGTCTCGACGAGCCGCCTCTCATCGAGATTGCCGCTGTCCCGCCCGAAAGTGAATATCCGGTCACGAGCGTGCCGCGTCCTATACTGCGGCGCAACTTTGTAAAATCGACGCGTGAAATCGGGGCATATGCGGCGCCGCGGGGTGTCCGAGTGGGGATTGAACCGATCAACCGCTTTGAGGGATATGCCGGTTTCCTCAACAGTATTGTGGAGGCGAAGAGCGTCGCGGACGAGGTCGGGGCGGACAACGTGGGTGTGCTTGCCGACTTCTTTCACGTCAATATCGAAGATGGCGCCCTGACCGATACGTTGCGGCTGGCCGGGGAGAGCCTGATGGGGATTCATTTGGCGGACAACAACCGACAGGCGCCCGGAACCGGGCACATTGATTTTCTGCAGGTGGTCAGGACTCTGAATTCGATGGGATACAGCGGCTATTTGTCGCTGGATGCGGTGCCGGCCAGGCCGGACTGGAAGACCCTGGTGAAGAGCTCGATCCACTTTATGAAACAGATGGAGCAGACGGCCGCCCTGCAGGACCGCATCGCCGGCGCCGAGCGCGGGGCCGGTGGGTAGCGACTCATACGGAGAAGAGAAAACTAAACGGCTTTCACTCCCGGCTGACGTGAATCACGTCAGCCGGGTCTTTTTTTGCGATTCCTTGGCGTCTCCGCGGGCAGGCCGATTCAGTGCAGGAACAGTTTCTAATATTTTGTGCGGCAGCGGTCAGAGTGCCTGGCGGCAGGCCGCGCGTGCGGCCATGAAGGGCAGCTCACTGATTGAGGGATGCGGGCCGTACAGGGAGGCGAGCGTATCGATCGTCGTCTTTGTCTTGATGGCCACGGCCACGGGAGCGAGGGCGTCGGCGGCCTGATAGCCCACGGCCAGTCCTCCGACCACCTGCCTGTCCCGGTTCCAGGCCAGCCGCAGGAAGCCTTGCGTGTGGCCTGAGATATGCGTTTTGAGTGCGGACTGCATCGCCACCTGGACGCTCCGAATCGAATCGTCGGTAGCCGAAAGTACACCTACTTGCGCTACCTGCGGATTGGAGAGGAATGGAATCACCATACAGGACTCGTCGTATGGCTCCGTCTCCTGTCCGGTGGCATGAAGTGCAGCCACGCGGGCATGGGCCATGGAGACACTTCCGGCTCTGACCTGTCGGGCGTCGCCTGCCGCGTAGATTCCCGCAACGTTTGTTTGTCCATAGCCATCAGTGCGCACAGATCCGCGGGCGTCGACGTGTACGCCTGCGGCCTCCAGATTGAGCGGAGCGACGTTGGGCCGGTTCCCGATGGTTACAAAGGCCATCTCCGCTTTATGGCGTAAGCCGTCCGGCTTCACGGCTGCGACGTGATCCTCGTAGTGTTTCAGCTCTGCAACCGGCTCGCCTGGCCGGATCTGAACGCCTCTGCGCAGAAGCATGTCGATCAGGAATGGGTCGGCGTCCGGTGCGATGGCGCAGCTGGGACCTCCCGGCAAGACAAGCCAGGTCACGTCGATGTTGAGTGCGCTGAAGATGTGGACGAATTCGAAGCCGGTCGGGCCATCGCCGATCACGATCATGCTTGCGGGCAGATGCGGCATTTTGTGGGCTGTGGCGGGCGAGAAGACCCGTCTGCCGTCCGGGGCCAGGGTCGGCGGCACGAATGGGGTTGAACCCGCGGCGACAATGAATGCATCGGCCGCGACCGTGATAGCGTCATCAGCCTCGCTTGCTATCAGCAGTTGGCTTGGCGACTGAAATGAGGCTTTGCCCTCGATGAACTTCACGCCGAGATCCTGCAGCTTACGCGCTTGCTGCGCGCTCCACTGCCTGCCGATTCTGTCTGCATGTGCATGTACCTCGGAGAGAGAGTACCGGCTCATATCCGGCAACCGTTTCGTCGCTGAGGCAGGTGGCCCCTGGCTGGCATAGAGGTTGTCAATGGCAGTCAGCCAGACCCGGCTGGGCAGGAGCTGATGCCAGGCACCAATGGGGCGCTCGGAAACGATGGTGACGGCGGCGGCGTACGGGGCGGCCGTGGCGGCCGCTTCGACGCCGGCGGGCCCGCCCCCAATAACGACGATTTGTTTCTGCATCGGTTCTCCAGTCTTGTATAGCGGTTATAAACACTCCGGACCGTTTAACTGTCGACAGCGGTTCGTGCGAGAGGGGCAAAGCGGCCATATACTGCTTGCGTATCAGAGAGGCGACGCAGTGAAGGAATGTGTCCGTTGAGATTCGCGGGCGTATTG
>VYDA01000106.1 GCA_009843665.1 Caldilineaceae bacterium SB0675_bin_29
AATGGAACCGCGATCAGGGCGGCAGCGAGGGGCCAGGTGAACTGACGTCGCAACGCATTGGCGCCTGTCTTCCGCCAGCCCAGAAGTGGACCCACGCCCATCAGAACAAACAGCAGCAGGAACAGCGGTCCGGCCACCCGGTTGAACCACGGCGCCGCCACAGAGATGCGTTCACCTGTCAGGATCTCGCTGAACATGGGGTAGAACGTTCCCCAAAGCACTACGAACGCGATACCGGCGAACAGCCAGTTATTGGCCAGGAAGGCTCCCTCCCGGCTTGAAATCGAATCGATCTCGTTTTCTCCTTGCAAGAAAGGCATACGCCGAAAGAGAAGCAGCAGGAATCCGATGGTGGTCACTGCCAGAAAGGCGAGGAAGTAAGGACCCACGGGGCTCTGCGCAAAGCTGTGGACGCTGCTAAGGATGCCGCTGCGTGTGGTGAAAGTTCCCAGGATGACCAGGGTAAATGTCAGCCAGATTAGCGTTACGTTCCACACCTTCAGGATGCCGCGCTGCTCCTGGATGATGATGCTGTGCAGGAATGCCGTCGCAGTCAACCACGGCAGAAAACTCGCGTTCTCCACAGGGTCCCATGCCCAGTACCCACCCCATCCCAGCTCCATGTAGGCCCACTGACTGCCCATAATGATGCCTGCCGAGAGGAACATCCACGGGATCAGCGTCCAGCGTCGCACTGTACGCACCCAGCGCCGGTCCAGACGTTTGCTCAGAAGGGCAGCAACCGCAAAGGCAAAGGGTACAGTTAGCCCAACCCAGCCCAGGTAGAGCATGACCGGGTGGATCACCATCCAGTAGTTCTGTAGCAGCGGATTCAGGCCGCGCCCATCGCTGGGCACGACGCCGATCTGTTCAAAGGGGTTAGCGCTGAAAACCAGAAGGATAAGGAAGAACAGGAGGGTGGCCAGCAAGGTCCCATTGACAAAGGGCATCAGCGAACGCTGGCTCGTTCGAAATGTCACGGCCGTAGCGGCACTGAATAGACTGAGGAGGAGCGTCCAGAACAGGAGACTGCCGGCCTGGCCACCCCAGATCGCGGCGAACTTGTAGAAGGTGGGTAGCGTTCGCTCTGAACTGTTCCAGATATAGACGATCTGGAACTGATCAGTCAGCAGTCCGTACCAGAGGACCACCGCGGCAATGCCAACCAGTCCGCAAACAGCAAAGATTGAGTGAAAGCTGCTCTCGGTGAGCCTTTCGCTCCACGGAGCGCCATTCAGCGTCTGGGAGGAAGGGCCTTGCCCCGAAGGTAGGGCGCCCAGTTCGGCCTGCTTAGCGTCCAGCCTGCCGCCCCAGAATCCTGCCGCCATACCGTAGGCGCTCAGGATTAGTGCCAGCACCAGTGTCAAGTAAGCGAAATCAAATATCATCGCCCGTTACAACTGGAGCTGGCGAAGGCGTAGAGCATTGACTACAACACTGACGCTCGAAAATGCCATCGCGGCGGCCGCCAGAATCGGGTGGAGCTGCTGCAGAAATGGCGGCGCCCACGCGAATGGCGCCAGGACGCCGGCTGCTATGGGAATCAAGGCGACGTTGTAGCCAAATGCCCAACTGAGGTTTTGCCTGATATTTCGCATCGTCGCCTGCGAAAGCACGATCGCCTGCGGAACGCTGCGCAGATCGCCTCGGATGAGAGTCACGTCGGCGGCCTCCATAGCCACGTCAGTTCCCGCGCCGATGGCGATGCCAACGTCGGCTTGTGCAAGTGCAGGCGCGTCGTTGATGCCGTCGCCAAGCATCGCCACTCGAAATCCTTCAGCCTGCATTGCCTTGACCTGATCGACCTTTTGCCCGGGAAGCAACTCCGCAATCACCCTATTAATGCCTACTTCCCTGGCAATCGCGTCGGCGGTTGCCTGGTTGTCACCGGTCAGCATCGCCACGGTCAGTCCCATCTTGCGTAGCGATGCCACAGCTTCTCCAGAGCCCTCCTTCACCGTGTCGGCCACGGCTATCAGCGCTTCCGCCTGCCCATCTACAGCCAGCCAAATCGTTGATTTGGCTTCGGCCTGAAGCTCTTCATACCTGGGCACGAGACCGTTGAGGTTGATGTTTTCCCTTTCCATCAACCGTAGATTGCCGAGCAGGATTTGCTTCTCCTCGACCTGCGCGGAAATCCCGTGACCGGCGAGAGCTTCAAATTTGGCCGGTTCGGCCAGATCCAGTCCGTTGGCCCCGGCCGCGCGCACGATTGCCTCGCCGACAGGATGCTCCGACCCTCTTTCTGCCGAGGCTGCCAACCGCAGCAGATCAGTCCGCCCCACTGGTACGGGCAACTGTTTGGGAGATGAGCCTAGACTAGGCCTCGGTGAATTCTCGCTTACAACAAGGTCTGTGACCGCTGGTTCCCCTCTGGTAATTGTTCCCGTCTTGTCCAGGAGAACTGCCGTGAGCTTCTGCGTATGTTCCAGGGCAACGCTATTCTTGAACAGAATGCCCGTCCCCGCGCCCTTGCCAATGCCCACCATGATCGAGGTAGGCGTTGCCAAGCCCATCGCGCATGGGCACGCGATCACAAGCACAGCCACAACGCGCAGCAATGCGGCCACGAATCCCGCGCCTGCAAACATCCAAACTACGAACGTCACACACGCCAGGCCAATCACCGCCGGCACAAAGTAGGCGGCCACCTGATCGACGACTCGTTGAATTGGGGCTTTGCTGCCTTGGGCGTCCTCAACTAACTTGATGATCTGTGCAAGCGCCGTCTCACGACCAACCTTTGTTGCCTCGATTCCCAGCAGCCCCTGCTTGTTCAGGGTCGCTCCAAAGACGCTGCTGCCAGCCTCCTTTTCAACCGGCATACTTTCACCGGTGAACATGCTCTCGTCGACACTGGATTCCCCCGAAATTACGATGCCATCGACCGGTATCTTCTCCCCAGGACGAACGATCATCATGTCGCCGACCACAACTTCTTCGACCGGGATATCCAACTCTTCTCCCTCGCGCATCACGCGTGCCGTCCGGCTCTGCAAACCGATCAACTCCTTGATCGCAGCGCTCGTCCGACCCTTCGCCCTGGCCTCAAGCAGCTTGCCGAGGACGATCAGCGTAATGATAACAGCCGAGGTTTCAAAATAGACGTGTTCTCCGAGCGCACTGCTGCCTACAAACCTGGCTGCCAGCACCGCCAGACTGAATACGTAGGCGACCGTTGTTCCCATCGCCACCAGAACATCCATGTTGGCGCTGCGGTTGCGCAGACTCTTGATCGCGCCGACATAGTAGTCCCAACCTACAAAGAACTGCACGGGCGTTGCCAGCAAGAATAGCAGCCAGTTTACTCCCGCCGCATGGGCCCAACTTCCGAGTAGACCGAAGTCTCGTCCCATGCTGATGATAAGCAGGGGAAGCGAAAAGACCGCGCCAACCAGCAGTCGAATGAACTCATGCCGGATCGCGGCGGCACGCGCCGCGGCTTCAGCATCCTCCTCTACCTCATCCACTAAGGGGTCCGCTGCTGATGCTGAAATCAGCTTGCCGCCGCTCGAGCCACCGACGTCCTCTTGTTCTACGGATTCGCCGACCACCGGTGGCGCGTCGGGGGTGGGCGGTGCCGCCGACACGGTATCGTATCCTGCCTTCCGGATGGCCTCTGCAATAGGCGCACGGGATCCCAAGCCGCTAACATACTCGACATTGGCCTGCTCCGACGCAAAGTTGACGCTGGCGTAGACGACACCGTCAACCTCTCTGATTGCCTTTTCGACAGTATTCGCACATGCGGTGCAGGACATCCCTATAATCGGCAGCGAAAGAGTAAGCGTTGGGATTTTGTACCCGGCCCGCTTAACCAGCTGGCGCACTTCCGCCAGCGCTTCGTTGGCTTGCCGGTGGGTACCGTCGACGGTCAGCGTCAGCCGCTCACTGGCAAAATTGACTGTAGCATCCTCCACAGCCTCTGCCTTCTTGCTGCTGGTCTCCACCGACGCCGCACAACCGAGACAGGTCATCCCAATCACTGGAACGGTGAGTTGTTTCGTCTCGTCCATGGTGTCGTCCGCAATTCTCTCCAGGGCACAATCTCAAACAACCGCAGCCTCGCTGGCAGGTTTCACTTACTCGCCTGTACCAGCCCGCAGAATGCATTTTTCGGAAAAATGACCGCCAGCCAAGCTCCAAAGGCACGTCAAACGGCTTGGATGACCACAAGCAAAACGTTGCCATGGGTGCACGACCGACATGAAATCCATCACGCTCTTCGATTCGGTGGCGGTACCCAAATTTCTGGCGGTGTTCCGGTCAATTGACGCTACTTTACTTCTGTGTCGCCAAGGGCTTACTCTGCCTAACTTTTGCCCACCCTGTCTGTACCCTACATTAACACATTTGCGCTGTTTTGTGGAAATCAGAATTGCCGAAACGGACCGCCTCGCCTCTGCGAAAGTAACCGGATTCAGGACTCAGAAAGAAGGAAGCCCTCCATAACCGACTGCTCGAACTTTCCAATCAGATACAGGTCATGCAAGGAGACAAAAGGTCTATCGAAAAACTCTTTCCAATACTATTCGTGCTCTCCCGTCCCGTGTTTACGGACCCAATTCAGAAAGGGCGGAATCCCCATCTCCATTGCGCTATATTTTACATGACTTCCTTCATGCTTTTCAGTAACCTTTCCCCGAAAATCTACCTTGAATGGCGCTGTAGTTTGTGCTACATTTTCCCTGCGACACGAAGGATGAAGGGTTCGCGCAGGCAATGCAGTTCTACCTGATCTTACAGGTCACGCCACTCGGCATAGCGCCTATTCAACAGAGAACGGGGCAAATGGGGAAGAAAATGACAGTCGAACTGATTGGCTACCTTGACAAGCTGAGCGTCTCCCCCGGCGATTCTATCCAATTCATGGTGAGTACCGACCTGCCGAGCTACGTCTCGAACTTAGTCCGCCTTATTCATGGCGATGACAGACCGGCCGGGCCAGGCTTCAAGGAGGAGTTGGTTGAATCTACTCTCGATGGCCGCCGTGCCGGCCGCAGGCAGTACGCCCGCGCCGGATCCTTTGTCACGGTAGCAGACCACGACCTCTTTTCTCACCTGACCAGTTTCACCTTGCAGGCCTGGATCTGGCCGACCACCCCTCTTCTGGGGGAGCCACAAGGCTTGTTGAGCAAATGGTCGGAAGAGAATGGCGGCGTGTGCCTTGCCATTGGAACGCGGGGCGACCTCGAGCTCCGAGTGGGCGATTCAGGTACGCGCAAAGCCATCAGTACCGAACAACCGATGCGGGCACGGGAATGGTACTTTGTCGCCGCAGCCTTCGACAATCATACTGGCCGGCTGTCCCTTTACCAGTGTCCCAACTCCGATTGGCCCTCCGACCCGTCCACAGCCACTTTGGAAAGAACTGTCCAAGTTAACGTTTCATGCAGCAACGGAAGACCTCTGCTCATGGCTGCTACCGGCCTTGAGACAGCCCATACTGCGACCAGAGTGGCCCAGGGTCTGTTTAACGGCAAGATTGACCGGCCCTGCATTTACGGTCGCGCGCTTGAGAAAAACGAAATCAATCTGCTCAGACAAGATACACTTCCCACAACAGTTGCCTCTGACGATCTGATAGCGGCCTGGGACCTTTCACAGGACCCCTCTTCGTCAAAGGTGACGGATGCCGGCCCCCATAGGCTGCATGGCACTGCCATCAACATGCCCACCCGCGCGGTCACAGGCCACAACTGGACCTCGGCTGAAGTGGACCACAGGCACGCCCCGGACCAGTACGGCGCCATTCACTTCCACCAGGACGACCTCGAGGATGCCGGTTGGGAACCGGACTTCGATTTGACGGTACCCCAAGGACTGCGCAGCGGCATCTATGCCGCGCGTTTGAAGGGAGAAGGTAGAGAAGACCATATCCCATTCATAGTTCGACCGTCTTTGGATTCCCCCCGGGGACCGATTCTCTTCCTGGTGCCAAGTTACACCTATCTTGCCTACACGAATGACCGCATGGAAGCTACTAAGGATTTTTTTGCCGCCATGTCTGAAGAGGAGCTCATTTTGGACCCGCTCGATCATTACCTTGACGAGCGCCCTGAGTTCGCAATGTCACTCTATGACAATCACTCTGATGGCAGCGGATGCTGCTACTCTTCCAGCCAGCGCCCGCTCGTTAACATGCGTCCAAAATACCGCCATGTTCTGACGAAGGGCGGGCGCAATCTGGGGGCTGACCTGTACTTGATCGACTGGCTTGAACAGATGGGATACGTCTACGATGTAGCCGCCGATGGGGATCTACACGAAGACGGACTTGACCTCTTGGCCGGCTACAGGGTGATTGTCACCGGTACGCACCCGGAATACTGGACAGCTCAGATGATGGCAGCGCTCGAAATGTTTTTGTCACGGGGCGGGCGGCTCGCCTATCTGGGAGGGAATGGCTTTTATTGGGTCACCAGTGTCGATCCTGAGAGGCCCCACGTCATTGAAGTTCGTCGCGGTCTGGCAGGCACGCGCGCCTGGGAATCCGCCCCCGGCGAGTGCTATCACAGCACGACTGGCGAGTTGGGTGGCCTGTGGCGTTATCGCGGCAAGCCGCCAAACCAGCTCACCGGTATCGGCTTCACCGCCCAGGGCTGGACGGATCCCGCTCCGGGGTACGAGCGGCAGCCCGGCAGTTTCAACGAGCGCGCGTCTTTCATATTTGAAGGCATCGGCGCTGACGAAACTATCGGCGACTTTGGCCTGATCTTCGGCGGCGCCGCCGGCGACGAGTTGGATCGCATCGATTTCAATCTGGGAACACCCCACCACACTCTGGTGTTAGCCTCCTCCAGCGGACATGGGCCTTCGATCAACCCTGTCATTGAGGATCACCTCCAAGTCGGCAGCCACATGCGCCCCGAATACTCGTCCAACGTCCGCGCCGACATGGTCTACTTTGAAACTCCAAACAACGGCGCCGTCTTCTCGGTCGGTTCGATCTGCTGGTGCGCAAGTCTGTCGCACAACTGCTACGAGAACAATGTGTCACGCATCACTAAGAATGTGCTGGACGCATTCTCGACCTCTGACGATCTTCCCCCGTAAGCTAGTTGACGCGCTTCTCCTTGATCTGCAGAGTTACTGGCTTATTGCTCGCGGCTTTCCCTTCGACCATTCACTACCCCAAGCCATAGAGCCGCCACGCCCTGAAATCGCACCGAATTTTTGAATCGTGTTTGCTCATCTCAAATCGCCGTAGTAGAATGCTGCGAAATCTCACCGGCTCTTCCGCAACTTGGTTAGCTAGGGCTGCCAACGAGTCGCGGGGAGTACGAGAGCTTACCTATGCATTGCTGGCAAACCTGAACCATGCCATTGCCTCCACTTTTCCTTCCGATGGTATATTCAGAGGCTGGGAAGCTCGATCGCAAACCACTGCGGGCCACCGGGCCGACTCTCTCGCTCCGCTGGCTGCGCACCTCTCAGGGTAACGTTTTCAAGAGGTAAAACAACACACTTTACCCCTTTGATCGGTCCGAAGGTTAATCTGAAGTCTGGCATTTCCTCTCGGCAACTGGTGTTTCTACTCCAAGGAGGCAGATCGATGGAAAGAAAGCTGCGAACGAGACGCGATTTTCTGAAAGGGTCCGCTGTTGCCGTTGGCGCAGCCGTCTTGACGGCATGCGCCCCTGCTGCGGCACCTGCAGGAGACACGGCTGAGTCCGGCGGCGAAATGGCCGGCGCCGAAGAGATTCTCATCCGCTTCGCCATGTGGGACTGGTACGCGAATACCCCGGGTGTCCGCTGGGACGAGTGGAACCAGACCGAGGCCTTCCCACTCTTCGAAGAGGCCAACCCCGGAACCAAGCTGGAGTGGGAGCCGCTTGGCAGCGGCTGGCCAGATAAGATTCTGACGCAGATGGCCGCCGGGACCGCTCCGGACATTATCTCGACCTGGTCTCCCCATATTGACACCTGGGCAGAGAAGCACCAGCTCCTCGTCCTTCAGCCCCTTATCGTCGCCGACATTCCCAACGCCGATGACATCTATATTGGATTCGCTTGGGACCAAATGAGGGATCCGTTCAACAACATCCGCATGGGCATGCTGTCGGACCTGGATATCACGAGCATCTACTACAACAAGACCGCTTTCGAGGAAGAAGGGCTGCCTCTGCCGACCATCGACTGGACTGAAGACGAGTATCTGGTCGCGGCAGAGACTCTTACCATTCGCGACGACAACGGGGACATAACCCGCTGGGGCGGGCAATTGCGGCCCGGCTTCTGGCTCAGCTATTCCTACCATGTTGAGACCCATGGCGGTGAGGTTCGCGACGAGGAAACCAGAATGCTTTGCGGGCTGGGGGAGCCGGAAGCGCAGGAAGGTCTCGAATGGGTACGCAGAAACATGTGGGATACAAACGTCTTTGCGCAGAACAACCAGATGACGGCCACCGGCGTCCCCAATATGTGGACCGGCCTGCTGCCCGCCGAAGTCGTGGCAATGGCAGAGCGCAGCGCCGATCAGTTCTTCGCCCTCGCAGAGAGCATTACCGAATTCGAGTGGGACATCGCCCACATCCCGAGCGGCCCCAAAGACCGCGCCTGCATGGGCCTACCCGATGAGTGGGTTGTCTATAAGGGCGTCGTCGAGCGCGGAAATCACGACGAGGTCTGGGAGATGATGAAGTGGCTGACTGGGGACTGGTACCAGGAGAAGATCGCGACCGTCTCCGGCCGCATTCCAGGGCTGCTGGCCATGGCAGATTCATGGGCAGATACGCTGCGCCAGACCGACCCGAGGCTGGAGCAGGTTCGCCTGGAGACTGTCGTAGAACAGTTGCAGATGGGCTATCCGCGTCGCGGCCCAACCTTCCGCTTCCAGCAGATCGCAGAAGAGTTGATCAATCCCGCTGTCGATCAGGTCTTTATCGAAGGCAAGGCCCCCGTCTCAATCTTTGAGGACATTGGTCCGCAGGTAACGGAGGCGCAGCAGGATGCGCTTCAGCGGGCGACGGGATAGGCTTACGATTGCAGAAACCGCCAAAGGCCACTAACGCGGCTTAGAGTTAATTGAATCGGAAAAAGAAGAGGGCAATGGGGGGGCAGGTATTCGTCCTGCCCCCTGCCCTATCAATCGAAAAGCCTGGCTTGCCCCCGGGCCGGGTTCGCTGCGAATTGCAGGGTTGACTGATTCCGGTATCCCCACATCAGAACTGTTCAGATTACGGTATTGTGAAGGAGAACAGGAAGCGTGGCGGCTCAGAGTAGCTTGGCGGAATTCGTGAAGCGGCGCTTCACACAGAGAACTGAGGACGTCCTCACAGCTTATCTTTGCCTGCTGCCTTGGATTGTCGGCTTCCTTGCGTTTACCTTGGGGCCGCTCGTCTTCTCGCTGGTCCTGAGCTTCTTCCAGGCCGATCTGTTTACGCGCAACGTCTTCGTTGGCCTGGGAAACTACGTGGACCTGGTCCAGGATCCCCTTTTCCTGAAGAGTCTGCGAATTACTGCAATATATGCCTTTGTATCCGTGCCATTGGGCGCGGCGACGGCACTGGCAGTGGCGCTGCTTCTCAACCAGAAGGTGGTCGGACTCGGCGTCTGGCGTACTGTCTACTACCTCCCCTCAGTCATATCGGGGGTCGCAGTTGCCGTGCTGTGGATGCAGATCTTCAACCCAAGAATGGGGCTGATCAACAACGCCCTTAAGGTGGTGGGAATCGAAGGTCCAAGCTGGATATTCGATTCCACCTGGGCGCTCCCCTCGTTGATCATCATGAGCCTGTGGGCTGTCGGCGCCAACATGCTGCTATATCTGGCAGGATTGCAAGGTATTCCCACACATCTTTACGAGGCTGCCAAGATCGACGGCGCCAATGTCGGGCGGCGCTTCTGGCACGTGACGATTCCCATGCTCTCGCCCACCATTTTCTTCAATGTCGTGATCAGTTTGATTGCCGCGTTCCAGTTTTTCACCCAGTCCTTTATCATGACAAACGGCGGCCCCAACAACTCGACTTTGAGCATGGTATTGTTTCTGTATCGCAAGGCGTTTCAGCAGACACGTTTCGGTTACGCCTCCGCGGTGGCGTGGGTTCTTTTCGCCATCATCATCTGTTTTACACTTCTCTTCATTCGCTCTTCCAGCCTCTGGGTTTATTACGCAGGCGAGGAGAGGAATGAGTAACTGGGCCTGCATGTCGCGGTACATGGCGGCAAATCGATGAATTCAATGATCGACACTGCCCTCATCAGCAATGCAAGAAGAGTCTGGCATCCATTCTTTCGCCAGCTCGGGCTGCTGGTTCTTGTCCTCCCGGGCGCGAGTTTGTTCCTCATTCCCTGGCTGTGGATGCTCTCCACAGCAGGTAAAGAAACAGCGCTCATCTGGAAGACTCCTCCGGTGTGGATTCCCCCTGTGTACCACTGGGAAAACTTCATCAAGGCCTGGTTCCAAGGCGATTTCTTTGTCTACTATCTCAATACGTTTTACATCAGTGGCATGAATGTCATCGGCATTCTCATTTCAAGTGTCCTGGCAGCCTACGCCTTTGCCCGTATCAGATTCCCCGGCCGCGATATTCTTTTCGTCGTCGTCCTCAGCACCATGATGCTGCCCAGGCAAGTTACGCTGATACCTCTCTATATGATATTCAGTGAATTGGGCTGGATAAACACGTTCAAGCCCCTGATTGTCCCTCTCTTTTTTGGTGACGCCTTCAGCATCTTCCTTCTGCGACAGTTTTTCCTGACCATTTCCAGGGAATTGGACGACGCGGCGCTCATCGACGGCTGTCGCCGCCTGGGAGTTCTATTTCGTATCCTGCTACCTCTCACGCGTCCGGCGCTCGCTGTCGTCGCAATCTTCAACTTCACGTGGGCCTGGAATGAGTTCTTCACTCCCCTGATCTATCTGGATTCGCCAAAACTGTTCCCGATCACATTGGGACTGCACCGATTCATAGGCCGCGCCCAGATCGATATCCAATTCCTGATGGCGATGACGATTGTTTCCACTCTTATTCCAATCGGGATATTCTTTCTAACGCAGCGCTACTTCATTCAAGGTATCGTCATTACGGGAATAAAGGGCTGACATCTTTGCGAATGGGGACCTCTGCCTTCACCAACTATCGTAGCCTACCAGAACTCCATTAAACCACTGACCCGTCTGCCGTTCCTGGCAGACATCCAGAATGAGGAGATTCTCCAGATGCAATCAGCAGAAACTGCCGAACGCGAGAGCGGCTTCAAAGCCCTTACTCAATCCCAGGTAGCCAGCTTCTGGGAAAACGGCTTCCTGGTAGTCGGAAAGGTACTTGAAGACGATCTCATTCAGGAAATGCGCGCAGAGTACGACGACGAATTCGCTCTCGGGCGCAGCGGTGAGCGGCCAGTCCGAAACCTGGCTGTCTTCGAGGATGATCATGATCACGATGAAGAAGAAGGGGAGCAGGAGATGCTCCAATTCATGCAGATCTCCGAGCACAATGTGCAGTTCCACAAGCTCACCTACCATCAGGGCATACTCGACATCATCGAAGACGTAATCGGACCCAACATCCAGTTGTTTCACAATCAGGGTTTGTACAAACCGCCGCACCATGGGGGACCGATTTTCTGGCACCAGGACAACGCCTACTGGAGGTGCCTTCCCCCTAACCTGGTCAGCTGCTGGCTCACTCTCGATGACGTCGACCTGCACAACGGCGCCATGCAGTTCATCCCCGGCTCGCACCTGCGTCCCATGATCCACGACCAGGCCGAGGGCAGCGATGTCCTCCTGGACATGGGCAAAATGGTCGACGACAGCGAGGCCGTCGTAGGCGATCTGCCGGCTGGAGGCATAACTCTCCACCACTGTCAGACCTTGCACCGCACCGCGCCAAACACGACCGATCGCCAGCGCAGAGCCCTCGCCATCCATTACATGACGCCGGGCACAAAATCGGCGCGCACAGGCGAGACGATTCCCGTCAATTTCAGCCATCCCATGCTGCGCATGCGAGTCTGACGGGAATGTGGCTCGCGTATCAAAGTCAGGCAGTGAAGTCGAAACTGTCTTGTAGTCGACGCGCGCCATAACAGATGGAAGTCACGACCTGAATCTGATCCTGTGAAATCGGCGAGTCCTTTCCTGGCGGTGGGAAACTGCACACTGGACGACGTTGTCACCCCCGACGGGCAGATCTCCCCCCGACAGCTAGGCGGCAACGCCGTCTACGCGGCCGCAGGCATGCGCCTCTGGGGCGCTGACGTCAACCTGGTAAGCGTAGTCGGCTACGACTATCCCGCTATTTGGCTGGATCAGTTGGACTGTGCAGGGATTGACGTCTCAGCGGTTACCCGGATTGAGGAACCCCATCTGCTGCGCTCCCGGGCATTTTATTTCCCTGACGGCAGTCGCACCGACCGCATCGACGAAGCAAGGGCAATTATCCCCGACCATGCCGGCCAGATTATTGACCTGGAAAGCGAGTACACTGACACCGGCAGCCCTCTCCACCGTCGCATCTGGCCCACCTTTTGCCC
>VYDA01000066.1 GCA_009843665.1 Caldilineaceae bacterium SB0675_bin_29
CGGGGTGTGCGGAGTTGCTGATGCAGCATGGCGGGCACCCGGGCGCGGCCGGGGTGACGCTGGAGGCAGCTAACATCGACCGCTTCCGGCGCGAGTTGAGCCGGCAGGTCGACCAGCACAGGATTGATGCGGGGCCGGAAGGCTTGCAAATTGACGCGGAGCTGCCATTCTCCGAGGTGAGCCTTACGCTGGCAGAGGAGATTGAGAGGCTGGCCCCTTTTGGAAACGGCAACCCGCTGCCCAAATTTGTAAGCCAGAAACTGAGGGTGGTTCAGGACCGACGGATCGGGCGGGACGGCGCCCACCGGCGTCTGCTGCTGCAGGACAAGGAGGAGAGGAAGCAGTCGGCAGTCTGGTGGCGCAGCGCGGATGAGGAGCTGCCGGGCGGCGAGGTTGATATTGCTTACACGCTGGGGATTAACGAGTATCGGGGTGAGAGGAATGCCCAGCTGACTGTGGAGGCGGTAAGGCCGGCGGCAGAGGTGGAGGCTGCGGGCCTCGGCGGCGGGCTTGGGGGAGAATGTGCTCTCCATGATATGCGACGCGAGTCAGTAGATGCGGGCGAACTGCCAACTCCTGGCAGAGCCGTCTGGTTTGCGGAAGGTACGCGATTGGGCCATGTTCCCTTTCAGTCGCGGCTGGATGCGGCCCAGGCGGAGACAGGCCGTCCGCTGGTGCTGTGGAGCAGTCCACCGTCGCCGGAGTTGCTGCAGTGGCTGGTGGAAAGGGCGGCCCCTTCCGAATTGTATCTGGTCGGCCGCGACACGGCGGAGGCGCAACCGGACGCTGTATTGAAGCAAGTAGCGGGGATGGCGAAGTGGTCGATGCGACCCAGCAGGAATGGGCACGATGGCGGGGCGGCCCAGGACAGCCGGCTTCCTATTGACAGGTTGGCGGCTCGCATCGGGGTAACGGAAGCGATAATCCGTTGCAGTCTGTTATGGCTGGAACAAAAGGGGCTCTTGCGAATAGATGGGTGGGAGGAGGGCGACGTTGCGCGTGTCGAGCCGGGAGATGGGAGAGAACGGGACGATGATGAGCGCTCGCTCTTGCAGGAAGAGTTGAAGGAACTGCTGGCGGAGGTGCGAGCTTACAGGCGGTTCTTTCAGCGGGCGCCGGTGGGGGCGCTGGGGATTCTCGTTCCTAATGATTAGGGTCGTGTACAATGATGCCCCTAGCGAATAGCAGACGCATTTTTCCGGATCACATCAAATTAATCTGTCTTGAACTTGCAGTAGACGTATAGAAAATGGTATAGTAGACTAGTTTTTTTCACCTCTGGAAGGGTATATTTTGTGAATCACATACTCGTTGAGCAACTTAGAATCGGGCAGTCGGATATCATGCCCCGATTCAAGGCGCTACAGGCTATGACCAGCGCGTTGAAGCAGGGGATGCGTCTGACATCGCAAGAAAAGCTCGACGCCCTGCCCATGCAGAAGGCTTTGGCCAAGTTTGAGGCTGCTCTGCAGGCAGTCGAAGAACAGGGTCTGGTCACCGATGAACTGCTGATAATCCACAAAACCTTTGCTGACGTAACGCAGCAGGCGCTGGAGGCACTGGCTTTCGACTTCGCTCGTGATCTGAGGGAATTGTTCGAGACACAAGGTGAAACGGTGTCAGGTCGGCCACCTACAGTCGTGGTCGGCGAATTGGTATTGCAGTTGGATACAAATGCGCGTAGAGGCCAGTGGTTCTACGGAAAGGAGGCGCTGACAAAGCCTCTGGCCCTGTCGTTTACAGCTATTCCTAAAGCGTATCACCAGCAGAAAAAACAGATTGTCGAGCGGCAGACCGATGCCGGCCAATTTCTGCAAGAACTGTACAACACCTGGAATGAACTGATCGAGCAGCGTTCCCGATATCCTGTCGGAGGGCGCATCAATGTTATTGAGATCTACAGCAAAATGGTGCTCAACCGCCAGAACCCCCGCTTCTGGAATCAGCCTTCTCGCCGCACATTCAGAGATTACGAACGCGTTTTATTTGTACGGGATCTGGTCCTAGCACAGAAGGCGGGCGCGCTGGTAAACGTGGATGGCAAGGAGTTGCGCTTGCGTCTAGGCGTTGCGACGAAGAGCCAAGCGGAGCAAGCGAACCGCAGCGTGTGGATTCCGAATGGCCCGCTGGATGGTGTATTCTATGCCGACATATTCTTCGAGGAGGATAATCCGAAACAGCAAGACCTGTGGAGCCGCTAATGAGCATTTCCCCGTCATTGGCCCGCCATATCATTGAGAATTTGGGGACCAGCGGCACACCGCCGGCTCGGGGGGTTCAGCATTTCAATGTGGGCAATCGTTCCCTGCTTGATGCCTTGGATGAGTACTACTTCTCTTCCTATCTGCAGAATGGCGGCGGCGCCTACAAGATCGTCGTCGGCGATTACGGCAGCGGCAAATCCCACTTTCTATATTGCTTACAAGATCTGGCTTGGAGTCAGGAATTTGCCGTCGCCAAAGTGGACCTCAGTCCCGTGGAAACTCCCTACAACGACCAACGACTGGTCTATGCTGCGGTGGCCCGAAACCTGATCTGGCACGAGAAAGAGCAGGAGATTAGCGATGAGAAGGGACTGACTCGGTTCCTGGAAGGTACTCTCACGAGATTCGTCGGTTACCCTGTCCTGGAGACACTCACCCACCCTAACTACACAGGTCTCGTGGAAACATTGGAAAAGGCGGCCATCGACAGCCTAGCCTATAAGAGAGCAATCCTGGGCTATTTTGACGCTCTGATTCGCAGGCACGAAGCCCGGCTGGACTCGATCACCCGTTGGCTGATGGGGGAGACGACTAGCCCCGACGACACGAAAATTCTGCGGGGCCTCGGCGTCACCGAAAAAATTACCCGCCCGAATGCCTTTCGGATGCTGCGCTCGCTGGTACAGACGATCCGGGAACTCTCCTACAATGGCTTGGTCCTGCTATTCGATGAGGTGGACCGAATGGCCAGCATTGGCGGCAAGGCGGAAAGACTGGCGACAGACAATCTGCGAGAAGTCATTGACCGTACCAGGGACGATCTGCCTGGCAGTATGTTCGTCTACGCAGTGCCCCCCCAGTTCATTAACGAAACTGTACCTCGCTACGACGCGTTGCGACAGCGCGTACAGGCTTTTGGCCCCTTCTCACGTACAAATTCCTTCAGTCCGCAGATCAATCTGGAACGCTTGGACGTCGACGAAAACGTCCTTATGCTGACCATCGGTGAAAAACTGATCCCAATTTTCGAAACAGCGTTCAATACAGATCTGGATCACCAGACACAACGTGCCAACGCGGAGATTCTGGCAAATGCCGCCGCGGACATGTTCCTGGACGTGAGCCACAGACGTTTATTCGTCAAGAGCTTCGTCACCGTGTTAGCCCTGCAGAATGCCGGTGATGAGAATACCTTGACCGAAGCCGAAGCAAACGCGATCATACGCGGGCAGGTGGCTGAACTGAGCGCAGGCGAAACACCGCCATATTGATACGCGTCAAATGCAGCCCTGCTCGAACGGGGCGCGATGGTTGGATTCCCCACTGGATTCCGGCATGATTGGTGAAAGTGTAGAGCATCCCCAATATGGACGCGGCCGGATTGTCGCGCAGTACCGCAATGGCACAGAGTGGATGGTGCATTTTGCCAGCGGCTTACGTTTTCGCCGGTCCAGACTGGAATTCAACGGCCAGCGCCCGCGAGAGACCCTTGTGTCCGCTGGCAACCTCTCCCGCATTGTCCCCATGCCGATGGCCCCCGACCACTGGGAGGCCCGTCACCTAATCGAGTCTCTGCGGGTGGGCGTGGCGCCAGCTCAGCGCATCCGCGATCTGACTATAGGCCTGGAAGCCGAGCGCAAGAGCCTCACGCAGGCATTGCACCAGGCTCACAGCGAAGGCGGCGCAACGCGGGCAGTCCTCGGTGAGTACGGTTATGGCAAGAGTCATGTCATTGAACTGACCACCCAAGAGGCGCTGGACTGCAATTTCCTCGTTGCCGTCACCAGCCTGGACTTGCATGAACTGCCGCCCCACCGGGCCTTCGACATTTACGGCAGTCTGATGCGCAATCTGCGCTACCCGCAAAGTGACGAGCGTGGGCTGGGGCCGCTTTTGGCCGCAATAACGAAGACGCCGGCGCTTCAGGCCAAGTTCTCTGAAAGCGCGCCTGAAGCGGATGATCCACTGGTCTGTGGCTTGCAGGCGCTGGGCGAAAGCTCCTCTTCCGACAAGCGGGCTGCTTGGCAGAACTGGCTGATGGGCGGACGCAAGGAAAGATGGATGGATTGGGCGATGAAGCGGTCGAGGCCCCGTGGATTTCGCTTCCCCTCAATCTACCGGAACAGTCACAACGCCCGTCAGATTGCTTATCTGCTGACAGGCATCAGCGTATTGGCCCGGCTGGCCGGCTACAGCGGCCTTTGCGTACTGCTTGACGAAGCGGAAAGCTACTCGCTCCTCTATCCTTATCAGCGGCCCAAGGCCAGTCTCTTCTTCAGCGCTGTGGTGCGGGCCGCGTTGGGGAATTCTGCGATCAGAATCAATCCTGACGGTCTGCCCCAACATCGTTTTCGGGAGTATCCCATCCGGTACGGTGGAAGCCAGTCCCTGTTCTTCCTCTTTACCGTTACCCACAGTGACATACCGCTGGAAGCCTGGCTTGAGGATGAGCAGATTCTGCACCTGAATCACCGCTACAAAGCTCAAGAGATTGACAGATTTTTGGAACAGGCGCTGGCGTTCCACACCCAAGCCTACGCCTACGAACCTGACGAACGCCACCGAAAGGTATGCCAGGGCGCAGCTGAACATCTGGGTCAGGGGATGCGTAGTGACCATTTGAACATTCGTGCTGCCATGCGACTGTCTGTGGAACTCTTTGACCTGCTTTACCTACACCCGGACTATACGGCGGCAACGTTACTGAGCGAATTGCGAAAGAGTTTGAGTCAGCAAGCCATATAGATTACGCGCCAGAGCTAGAAACAATCCTTGCAGATTTGAATTTTCAGCTAATCAATGACCTTTCCAGAGATATCGCCGAACTGAAAGCATGGCTTGATGACTTGGACACAGCATGATCGCCTTCTCGCCCTCAAGTCCCGTTTACCCCGTACCTGGACACCCTTTTTCGCTCGGCACGGCAGCCTTACCCCCGTCCAACAGCAAACGATCCCACCGATTCTCGATGGCAAAAATACACTCGTCATAGCCGCTACCGCCTCCGGCAAAACCGAGGCGGCTATAGCCCCGTTGTTGGAGCGATACTGTTTTGGGCCGATCCAGCGGCAGAACGGGATAAGATCTCCAGACCGTCTCCACATTCTCTACATCTGCCCCACGCGGGCGTTGGTGCGAGACCTGTACGAGCGTTTGCAGGGACCCTTTGCAGCATTGGAAGTGTCCCTGACAATGAAAAGCGGCGACACCGGGCCGGTCTCCACCCGAAATCCACCGACCGTTCTCATCACCACACCAGAATCGACCGATTCCCTTCTCACCCGAGCACCGCGCCTGCTGTCCCAATTGCAAGCCATAGTTCTGGACGAAATTCACCTGTTTGATGGCGGCCCCCGGGGCGACCAACTGCGTTGCCTATTGCGGCGCATCGAGACTGTGCGGGCTTATCACCAGAAGCAGACGACAACAGAGGCTGTTCCCTTACAGCGAATTGCCCTGTCCGCCACTGTTCTTGACCCTGAAGGTGTGGCAGAGCGCTACCTGAAAAGCCAGCCACTTGACGAAATTCCGACCGCTCCACCGAAAATCGTCGCAGTCGCGGGAAAGCGGAAACTTGACGCTACGATTGCGTCGATGACCGATCTGGATGAGCTGGCGGCGACTCTCACTGAACGAGTGCGAAGCGGCACCGGAATCCGCAAGACGCTTGTTTTTTGCAACACTCGCAACGAAGTGGAGCAGACCGCGGCCTTTCTCCGTGCGTATCTTGGTTATAACGCTGCCGTCTTTGCCCATTACTCGAATCTGGATCAGGCCTTACGCCTTGAGGTGGAAAGGGATTTTGCTGTCGCGCCTGTGGCTGTCTGCGTTAGCACCTCCACATTGGAACTAGGCATCGACATCGGTAGCATTGACGATGTGGCCCTCATCGGGCCACCTCCGTCGCTTCAATCCTTTTTGCAGCGCATTGGCCGCGGGGGCCGGCGCACGGGTATCACGCGCGTGTTGTGCATGGCCCGCTCCCGGCTGGAAGATGCACAGTTTCAGGCACTGATTACGCTAGCCGACAAAACTGCGGGGCGGGGGGAGGTTTCGTTCTTGCCGTCAGTGCTGGTTCAGCAAACTTTCAGTATTCTGAAGCAGAGCCCGACGGGCGCCATTCGATTGCCCGATTTGAGGCGAGTAACGCCGGTGTCATTTGATGATGAGATCCTGCGCAGTATTTTGGGTCACTTAAGCCAGCTCGATTTCCTACGCGCCGGACGGCTGGGTGAGTGGCGGCCAGGGCCGGCATTGGATGAGTTGGTGGACGCCCATGAAATCTATAGCAATATCGGCAGTGCCCCCCTTACGCTGACACTGGTAGACGCATTCAGCGGACGAACCTTAGCCCAAACTCACCGTCGCCGTACAGTGGGGGAAGTTCTGCAGCTAGGCGGGCGCGCCCTAAGGGTCGTATGGCAAGACCGTTACCGCATCGGCGTTGAACGCATCCGAGGAGCGCCACTGGGCCGAGAGATTTATTCCCAGACCGCCCCTTACGCCCTGCCGCTGGAAGTCGGTCAGGCATTGGCCGCCTGGGCCGGCCTGCAGCCGGCCCAGATAGCAACTATACCGGTGGCCGAAGGAACGTGGCTCTTTCACTTTTGGGGAGAACTGTACGGCGAGCTGCTGCGAGAAATCCTCCACTCTCAATATCCGACGGCTAAAGATTCCGCGCCAGCAATGCATGTCAACGAACACTGTTTGTTTGTACCGGGTCGCGTGTGTAAGTTACCTGATTGGAACAATAAAAGGTTCTGTCAGGCGTTGCACCGATTGCTACCCCGCTTTGAAGCGATCTTGGATTTGGGGCGCTTCCATTCGCTGTTGCCGCTGGATTTAGCCCGGAAAACGGTCGTTGCCCGTTTCGACTTGCCTCGATTTCGGCACACCTATTGTACAGCGGACATCGTTGAGCCTGCACCGCATGTCCAGGAGAAGTTGGAGTTTCTCCTCACATGAATCTCCTTTTCATCTCATTCAAGTTGGACTTTTCCGCAAGGGACGCCGGGTTCTCCTTCAGCTTCGATTTTGACATTGTAGGCGCCGGGTTGGGCCAGGGGGTTGAGGTTGACGTCGAGTTCGACGCGGACGAACTCGTTTGGCTGCCACGCGGTGGGCGGGTAGACGGACAGAACGTCGCTGGCGCGTTCTAAGGAACGACCCCAGATTTGCCCATCGCCGGCCTGGACCAGAGCGTAGAGCGGTGGCGCTTCGGTAACTTCTTCAGATTTCCTCATCCACAGTCGCAGATGGACCCAGCCACTGGGCGGGTGGTAGAAAATGTCGCGCGCGGGGACGGCCGGCGTGGTGATCTCGCAGGCGGTGAGTTCGACGCCGGGGAACAGCTGCGCCTGCGGATGGACAGCGGACTCGGACAGCGCGGGCAGGGCCGTGTATCTGTAACGGACGGCATAGCCTCGCATTTCCACGCCTGCCGGGTACTGCTCGGTGACGAGAGGGAATTTCCCATCCAGCCAAGATTGGACAAGCCGGTGATCGTCGACGCCGGTGAGGTGGCTTTGCACCAGCCAGAGTGTGTCGGCGCCGTTAGGCGCGGCCAGATCCTGGAGATGGGAGGCGATGAGGGTATCGGCCTGTTCGGGGGTCAGCGGGGCGTTGAAGTTGCCGTAGACGGGCATCTCTGACGTGGCGGGTTGCTGACGCAGGTACCAGTCGAGGGCGGGGAGGAGGAAGTAGGGGTGGACGAGTGCGGCGGCAGCGGCGTGGGGGCTGTGCTCCTGATAGGCATTGATATAGTCGGCGGCGGCGCGCCAGTTTTCGCGGAAGAGCGGCGGCGTCCAGAGCACGGGCAGCGATGCGGCGAGGAGGGCGAAGGCGGCGATACCGCTGAGGGCTCCGGCAGACGGTTGCCAGCGTGCGATTGCGCTTACGCCGCGGGCGGCGGCCCAGAGGACGAAAGGGGCGAGGAAGATAAAGTATCGGTCCTCGCGGAAGATAGCGGCGTTGGTGGCGAGCAGGGCGCTGCCGATCAGGAGCGGGGCGCCGATCCAGAGCCAGAGGATTGGACGTGTGTCGCGACGGTTGCCGGCGGGGAGGAGGAGACCGGCAAGGGCGAGGAGGGCGAAGAAGAGGACGGCTGCAGTGCGGGCGGCGTCGGGCCAGCCGGTGTGCCAGACTGTGAAGATGCGCAACTGGCGCCAGAGGTTGGGCAGGAAGCCGGCAAAAGGGACGCCGGATGCGCTGGATGCGCTGTTCACCGTCCAAGCGCTGCGGGCAAGAGGCAGAAAGAGCAGGGCAACGACCGCGAAGGCGGCGATGGCTTCGAGTACGTAGCGCCGGTTGATGGATCCGCTGCGGCGGGCGAGGAGAAAGACGCTGAGACCGAGACCGGGAAGAAAGAAGGCGGCGTAGAGATAGCTGTAGAGGGCGAGTAGCAGGGTTGCTGCGAGACCGAACCAACAGAGGAGGCGGGCCGAGGCGAGGTTTCTGCCGGGTGAGGTGCCGTGCGGAGGAAGTTTTTCGCGGGCGGCGGCGAGGAAGAAGGCGGCCCAGACGATGGCGGTGGCGGCGGGCTGGAACATGCGCAGCTCCTGGCTGTACCAGACAAGCACGGGCGCGAGCGCGGTGAGGGCGGCGGCGAGCAGGCCGTTTGGTCGACCACTGAGCTGGGTTACAAGACGCAGGACCCCCCAGACCATGAGAATCCCCATGAGGACGCCGAAGATGCGCAAGGCAGCGTCGCTTTGGCCGGCGCCGAACCAGCCGAGGAGCGTCTGCCAGTAGTGGAGGGCGAGATAGTAGGCGGGCGGGTGTTTGTCTCTGATCAGTTGGAGGGTGCCCGATAAGATGTGAGCGGGGCCGAGCCCTGCCCAGTTGAGGGAGATGGCCTCGTCGAACCAGATGCTGTGATATTCCAGGCGCCAGAGCCGGAGCAGAGCCGCCAGGAGGAGGACGAACAGTTCGGGCAGGGAGGTGATCCAGATGCGCTGACGGAGCGCTGTCAGGCGCGCGGCCGCCATGGCAATGCGGCCCTTGGGGGATGATATGAGTCGAGTCACTGTGGTCTTTGTTGCGTTGTCATGCTGTGGGCTGGGAGGCAGCCGCCACGCGCCGCAACCGATTGGTCAGGACTGAGCGGAAGGTTACTGCTCCGATCACGATGGCTCCGCCGAGCAGCGCAAGGGGCGTGGGCATCTCGCCGATGAAGAGAAGGACCCACACGGGATTGAGAACCGGTTCCAAGGTCTGGATAAGGACGGCTCCCACCGCGGTCAACTCTTTGATAGCGAGGGCGATGAGAATCGAAGGGAGACCGATCTGAAAGACGCCGAGGAAGATCATTCCCAACCAGTCGGCCGGGGTCGGTGCGGCTCCGAGCAGAAAGGGAAGCCCCAGCAGCGCGGAAAGGACGTTGCCCAGCAGGACGGTTTCGATGGTCGATCCGTCTTTCTGTTTGCGCATGAAGAGGAGAAACCAGGCGAAGGTCAGGCCGGCCAGCAAGCCAAAGAGGTTGCCGAAGGCGCCGCCGGCGTTCATGCCGTCGCCGTAGAAGCAGAGAAGGCCTGCGGCTACGGCGGCGAGGGCGAGCCAGTCCAGTTTCCCTACGGATTCGCGGAGGTAGTGAATACCGAAAAAGGCGACAAAGATCGGCGCAGTGTACTGGAGGAAGATGGCGTTGGCGGCCGTAGTCTCGCGGACTGCAATGATAAAGAAGGCCTGAGCGCAGACGAGGGAGATGGCCCCGCCTAGCAGGGGGAGCGACCAAGGGATTCTCAGACGGGGTTTCGCTTGATTGGGACGCGGGCTGTTGGAGGGGCTGCGGCGCGCGGATTGCAGGTGAGATCGCGCCATGAAGAGAGCGATTGTCAGGGCAGCGAAGGCGCCGCGGACTCCCAGCAGGGGCAGATGCGAAACGGAAATTACTTTGATCAGCAGTCCACTTGTGCTGAAAAAGATGGCTGCCAGGGCCATGCAGTAGATTGCTTTACGGTGGGTCATTGAGTTTCTGGTTTTGAGTTTCTGGTTTTGAGTTTTTAGTTTTTAGTGAACATCAGTGGATGATCATCAACTTTGATCAGTGGAAAGTGGCTCAAGAGGCGACGTTTCGCTTATGCCTAGTGGTTGGAGAAGGCGTAGCGCAGGGTGACGCCGAGTATGTAGTAGGCGGCGAGGACTGAGCCGCGGAGTGTACCGCTTACTTTGGACTGGCCGGCGCGGCGCGGGGCGAAGCTGACGGGCACTTCGAGAATCGGGACGCGCCGGCGGGCGCATTTTACCATCATTTCGGTGGGCCAGCCGAAGGTCATCTCCTGCATGTGGAGTTCCATCAGTAGATCACGGCGGATGGCGCGGTAGGGGCCGAGGTCGGTGACGGCTACCCTGTAGAGCTGGCGCATGAGTGCGGAGGTGAGCCAGTTGCCGAAGCGCTGATGGGGGGGCATGGCTCCGGGGAGGATTTCTCCGAGAACGCGCGAGCCGAGGACGAGATCGGCCCGGCCTTGTTGAACGGGCTGGAAGAGGCGGGGCATTTCGGCGGGCAGGGAACTGAAGTCGCCGTCGAGGAAGAGGAGGATGTCGGCGGTGGCGGCGGAGACGCCGGCGGCGCAGGCGAAACCGTAGCCCTGGCGGGGCTCAAGAACCACGTGAGCGCCGGCTTCGGCGGCCAGGGGGCCGGTGTTATCGGTGGAGCCGTTGTCGGCGACGATGACGCGGGCGACGGGCTGCGCGGCGGCCTCGCGCACGAGCTGGGCGATGTTGCCGGCCTCGTTCAGTGCTGGGATGATGACATCGACGTCCATTTGGTGGTCAGGAAGCGGCTTGTGGCGGGGGCGCGTTCGGGATGGGAGGCGAGTTCGGCGGACAGGCGTTCGAGCTCGGCGGCGCTGTCGACATCGTACCATTCGGGCAGCAGATCGACGCGGATGCCTTCTTCGGCGGCGATGGCCAGTGTATCACGCAGGACGGTTGGGGTGGACATCTGCACGCCGGTTACGAGGCGTCCGGGGGGATCCTTTACGCCGATGAAGTAGTAGCCGCCGTCGGCGCAGGGGCCGAAGACTGCGTCCACATGGGGATCATCGAGGCGTCGAATGGCGGAGGTGAGAAGCTCCGCGGGCAGGGTGGGGCTGTCGCTGTTCATGGCGGCGACCTGGCGAAGGCCGCAACCCAGAACAGTGGAGAGGACGAATTGGAGACGGTCGCCCAGCCGTTCGGGACGGTGGGCGGGCGACTCCTGTTGTGTCCGTGGGGACGGGGAGCGCGGCGCAGCGGATGGCCGAGGCGTGGAATTTGCAGGTGGACCGCCAGCGGGAAGTCCGGGGCGGGCGGCGGGCGCCAAGCCATCCTGTGGGATAAGCCAGAAATCAGGCGCGAGGCGGCGGAAGAAGTCGAATGCGACGGCCGGTGTATAGGCGATTACGGGCATGAAGGCTTCAAGGCGGGCGGCGGCGCGCACGGTTGCCAGGATATCTTCCAAAAAGCAGTGGTAGAGGGAGGCTGCGGCGTCGCTGGTGAGGGTCGGGACGAGGCGGGTCTTGGCGCGGCCGGGGACGGGTTGTTTGGCCATGACAAGCAGGGCACGGCCGGAGGCATTGTCGTCGTACGATGGGATGGAGGGCCGAAGGAGGGGGCCGCAGTCCGACAGGAGCGAGTCGCCGGGAAAGGAAGGCTCGATACCGCCTCTTGGCGCTGCCCCCTCGTTTTGGGCGGTCAATCTCCCGCCTCCCGCACGGCAGCCAGTTCATGGCGCAGCGCGCCGCGTCTTTCCCAGGCCTGGCGGATGGACAGGTAAGAGATATAGGTGTAGCCGCCGGCGTAGAGGGAGAGCCAGGGGAAGAGCCACCAGAAGCCGTTGAGGAGACTGTAGACCAGGAGCGCGTTTGCGTAGACGGCGAGGACGAGCTCGGCCCAGACGGTGGGGTCGCTGGGGAGGACGTAGGCGCTGGTCTGCCAGTCCTTGGTGGCGCGGGTGACGGCGAACTTGGGCGTGCGTTTGAAGGCGCTGCGGACGCCGAGAAGGGCTTCAAAGACGGCCCGGCTGTTATTGACGGAGAGGCCGGTACCCAGCCCCAGCAACACAAAGAGCCGTCGAATGCGCTGGCGAACGGAGACGCCCTGGCTTTGCATTGCGGTCCAGTACATGAGCGGGGGGCCGATGGCGGTGAGGGAAAAGAGGGAGGCGATTCTGAGGGCGGGGCTGAATGAGGAC
>VYDA01000357.1:0-3829 GCA_009843665.1 Caldilineaceae bacterium SB0675_bin_29
AAAGTGGGGACGGGGAAGCGTGGGGTAGTCTTCGATCTGAGCGTTTGTGTAGTCCTGTCTCGATGCACGTTGGTTGCCAAGGAGAAGGCCGGATGCCCGAGTTTGCAGAAATGCGGAGCCGCTGGTTGTCCGGCGCCAATATGGTGACAGCCCGTCCGAAAAGCGGGCGTGGACGCCGGGCGAGGTCATTCTGCTGCCGGCTTTTCGGCGACGATGACGAGGGGACGGACCCTCCCGTCGCCCACGACATGCTCCTCCCGTCTGAAGCCTGCATCGCGTGCCGCCTCGTCGACTTTTTGGAAGGTTTCAGCAGTGGTCGGGAACACCAGGTGGAACAGCAGGTTGAGCAGAGGCCCGGGCTCGGCCAAGGTGACTTCGACTATGACGGCCCGTCCTCCGGGGCAGAGACAGCGAGCGAATTCCCGGTGCGTTCGAGGATCGAGGATGTAGGAAGCCGGGAAGGCGCAGACGATCGTGTCGAAGACGGCACCGGCGAAGGGCAGATTCTGTGCAGTCGCCTGGACGAGAGGGAGTCGCTTTTCTCGCCTGGTGAGCCTGGCCGAGGTCAATCGCTGCATAGAGGCGGAGGGCTCAATGCCGACGACGCGGCGCTGCCCGCTCCAAAGGAAGGGCAGCAGTTTGCCGGTCCCGAATCCAACTTCGAGGATACGGTTGCCGCGGACAAACGGCAGGGCGGCGCGACGCCAATCATCCCAGCGGCCGAGGCTGACGGTCCAGCTCACGGCGTCGTAGGCCCAAGCCAGCTCATTGTACAGGAGCCGGTAGAGTAACAGGTAGATCTGACGCATCGGGCCGCGGATTTGGCGGGCGATAGCAGGACTTCGCCGTCGCGGTCAGGCGAATAACGGTGTCATGCTCTGTTCGGCGACCATGGCGGCCATCTCTTCGTCGCTGGGGCCCTGGCCGTTGAAGCGGCTGGCGGCGTCAAGGACTTTGGGCAGCAGATTGATATCGCCGGCGGTGTTCAGGAAGAGGTCTCCCTGGGCGAGAATCCAGTGAACGGCACGGTCGATGTCCGGTTGATTTTCCAGGGGCTGGTACCAGGTTGAGCGGGTCTTGGGCGTGGTTGCCCAGGGCCCGCGCACAAGCGACTTGATGGTCTGCACGGCGATGCCCCGTTGGCGAGCGAGGCCGACGACGCGGTCAAAGTCGGCGGCGTACTGGGGGTTCTGCTTCATCTGGATGTTCCAGGGGAGCAGGATGGAATCGAAGTCGAAGGCCTGCAGGCTGCGGTTGTGGAAGGCCGCGATTTTGAGGCCGTGGCCGGTGACGCCGATGTGTTTTACGAGCCCTTGGTCACGGGCCTCTTTGGCGGCTTCGAGGGCGCCGTTTTCGCCCATTGCGGTGTCCCAGTCATCGGGATGGCCCAAGTTGTGGAATTGGATCAGGTCGATGTGGTCGACTCGCATCCGCTCCAGGGAAAGTTGGATTTGGGCCTTGGCCGTGTCATATTCGCGTTCGTTGGTCTTGGTAGCCAGGAAGAAACGGTCGCGGTGCTTTTCGAGCCAGGGACCGAGAAGGAGCTCAGCATCGCCGTAGCTGGCGGCGGTGTCGATGTGATTGACACCGTAGTCGAGAAGCAGCTCCATTGTGCGGTCGGCGTCGGCTTGGGTGACGCGGCCGATGGCGGCGGCGCCGAAGAGGGTTACGGTGCTGTTGTGGCCAGTGCGGCCGAAGGGTCGTTGCTGAATCATGAATTAATCTCCTTGAAATGGCCTAACGGTGAGGTCATAACTGATTTTCTTCTTGCAACCGCCGGCGGAGGAAGAACAAGGCGCGTTGAAAGTCGGCGTGCCAGCCGCGGTCAGGCGGCTCATTGAGCCCGTGCCAGAAGAAGTCGAACAGGTGCCCGCCGCCATCCTGGGTAAAGAAGGTCCAGCGATCGGGTAGTTTACCTGGAACATGGCACAGATAGAAGTGCCAGTGCTGTCTGATGCCTCTGAAGGAGAGCTGGCCGAGGGCTTTGACCACGTTAGCGTCCTCGATGCCGGATTCCTCGGCCAGTTCGCGCAGCGAGGCATCTTCCCCGCTTTCGCCGTATTCCCACGTACCCTTTACCAGCTGCGTACCGGCGCGGGGATGGCGGAAGGCGAGGATTTCGAGCTCTTCCCGACGCCGCAGGACGACAGGTGCCACCTTGCGCACGAATTTATCCATCCCGGGCAACCTCTCTACCTTCCTCTTTGGCGTACGGACCGGAGGAGTGGTCGACCAGAGGCGATGCGGCAGCGAGCGCGGCGGCGTACACGGCCGGCAGCGGTGTGCCGGTGGCTTCGGCCAGGGCTTGACAGTCTTCGAACTCGGGTTTGGCGCCGACGACCTGTCCTTCGACGCGCTTCACCTTGACCCGCACGGGACCAAAAGAGGTCGCGACAGTCTTCATAGAACGTTCGGCTACGTGGCGGCGTACTGGATAAGCGCGGACGCCGAGCGTGGTTGTTTCGCGCAGGAGGAGCGAGGCGAGATTTGATTCATCGGCAGGCGCGGCAAGGACTTTAAGAAGCGTGCCAGGTCGAGCTTTCTTCATTCCGATCGCTGTCGTCCAGACGTCGAGCGCGCCGGCGTCGAAGAGGCGGCGCTGCACGGGTTCGTAGAGCTCCGGATTCATGTCATCGATGTTGGTCTCGATCACCACCAGAGACTCAGGGGGTTCGGGGTCTGGTTGAGACGTCTCTTCAAGTAATTCGTCGCCCAGCCATAGTCTGGCGAGATTGGGCCAATCGAACTCCTTCCGGCCAGCACCGTAGCCGATTCTGTGTAATCGCATTTCCGGTTGACGAAACTGAGCCAACTCTGCCAAGAGCGCGGCGCCGGTGGGCGTCACCAGTTCGCCGGAGCCGGGCGCGGGGACGGTCGGGGCATCGACGGCGGCCAGCAGTTCGAGGGTGGCCGGCGCGGGCAGGGGGATGCGGCCGTGCATCGAGTTCGCCCATCCGGGGCCGAGGGGGATGGGCGAGGCGTAGAGAGCGTCTATGGCGAGGTCGTGCAGTCCAGCGCAGACGCCGACGATGTCGATGATGGCGTCGAGGGCGCCGACTTCGTGAAAGTGGACGGCCTCTGGGGTAGTGCCGTGGATATTTGCTTCTGCCTCTGCCAACCTTGCAAAGACTGCGCAGGCGCGGTGCTTGACTTCGGCGGGTAAGTTGGCAATTTCGATGATCCGAGTCACGTCGGCCAGATGGCGTTCTGTTGTCTTGTCGCTTGCCTCAACAAGAATCTGTGTGGCTTGAATTCCACTTTTCGTGACTGGCTGCGCGCTGACGCTCCAACTGCCGTCCGGGAGATTCAGGCTCTTTACGACGCTCTGCAGGGATGTGACAGGCCAGCCGACGTCAACCAGGCAGCCAAGGAAAATATCGCCGGAGATACCGGATGGGAGGTCGAGGTAGGCAAGTGGCATCTGGGGAACGGACAGTGGTCAGTAGACCGCGCGGCAACTGTCGTTTTGCGGCTACTGGCGGAAGGACATCAGCTCGTCGACCGAAATGAGTGCCTGATCGGCGTTGCCATTGGCGGTTGCGTTGAGGCCGCCGCTGCGGAATCCGGCCAAGTCGAGGGTGACGTAGCGGTAGCCGGCGGCTTTGATGCCGGCGACGATCTGTTCGTAGTGGGCGAGGACGGTTGGAAAGTCTTCGGGCGGCAGTTCGAGGCGGGCGATCTGGTCGTGGTGGCGGACGCGGAACTGGCGCAGACCGAGGGCGACGAGGACGTCTTCGGCGGCTTCGATCTGGCGGAGCAGTTGCGGGTCGATCGGAGTGCCGTGGGGCACGCGGGAGGAGAGACAGGCCATGGCCGGCTTGTCCCAGAC
>VYDA01000357.1:3839-4368 GCA_009843665.1 Caldilineaceae bacterium SB0675_bin_29
TCGGACTTCGGGCTTGGTGCTGCCTGCCTCCAGTAAAGGGGAGCGCACGCCGCGTTCACGCGCCGCGACCATGCCGGGACGGTCATCGCCCACGTCGCTGGCGTTTGTGCCGTCGCAGACGATGCCCCAGTCCTCCTGCAGGAGGATTTCGTGCAGTCGATTGTGGAGCTCCGACTTACAGAAGTAGCAGCGGTTGTTTGGGTTGGCGGCGTAGTTGGGATCCAGGTACTCCTCGGTCTCCACCAAGCGGTAGGGCACGCCGATTTCGTCGGCCAGCGCAACCGCGTCGCGCATTTCGCGAGCCGGGTAGCTGGGCGAGACGCCGATACAGGCGAGAGCGCCGCTGCCGTTGCTGGCCGCGGCAGCCCTACCGCCCAACTCCTGATAGGCGACCGCCATCACGACCGCGCTGTCGACACCGCCGGAATATGCGACGATGACCGAGCCGTAGGCGCGCAGGGCAGCGCGCATCGTGTCCAGTTTGGCGGCTGTTTCGGCAGAAAGGGTTGGTGGGCGTGCCTGGTTGGCG